>CAZTQF010000019.1:0-13139 GCA_964615255.1 uncultured candidatus Brocadiaceae bacterium
ACAGGTCCCGGGTCAGATCGTGCTGCGCGGCGAGCGACGGCGACGCCAGCAGCAGCAGGAGCAGGAGACGAGTAGCTTGGGGCATGCGTGCAGTCGGGCGCTTCGGGGCGACGCCCACCATACGGAACGCGCGCGTCGAGCCCGCGTCGAAACGGAGCCGGGCCGTCCAGGCGATTGCGCGAAAGCGGCCGAGCAGGCACGCTCCGTGCATGTCCGCTGCCGACCCTGTGCACCCGCCGAGCCGCCTCGCGCCGCGCGTCGTGCCCTACTGGATCCTCGGCGACGGGATGACGTCGATGGTGCTCGCGGCGCTGGCGTGGTTCCTCGGCAGGCCATGGCTCGCCGCCCACTGGGAGCCGTGGTCCCCGCTGTGGGAGAACCTGCTGCTGGCCGCGTGCGCCGGCATGCTGTCTCTGGCGCTGCTCGTGCCCCCGCTCAACTACGCGAGGTGGCGCTACGGCTTCGTCGGCGACCTGCTGCTGATGCGCTACGGGATCCTCTTCGTCGAGGAGCGCGCCGTGCCGGTGCGTCGCATGCAGCACGTCGACCTGACGCGGGGGCCGATCGAGCGGCTGTTCGGCCTCGCGACGCTGGTGGTCTTCACGGCCGGCAACGAGGGCTCGGCCTTCCGCGTCCCCGGCCTGCCGGTTCAGCTGGCCAAGGAGCTGCGCGATCGCATCGTGCAGATGCGCGGTGACGGACGACTCTGACCCGCCGCCGCTGCCCGCCGACGACAGGGCCCTCGCGCCGCGCTCCCCCGCCGACCTAGCGCTCCCCCGCGACGACGCGGCGACGGTGCTGGCCCGCGGGCACCTGCATCCTGCCGTCCTGCTGCTGCGGCTGCTCGCGGCGCTGCGGCAGACCGCCTTTCCGCTGTTCCTCGGCATCGCGTTCGAGCCGTGGTTCCTGGCGGCTGCGCTCGGGCTGTTCCTGCTGCAGCTGGGCGCTGCGGTCGTCCGCTACCTGACGCTCGAATACACCCTCACGATCGAGGAGCTGCGCATCCGCGAAGGCCTCCTGCACCGCCAGGAGCGGCGGATCCCGCTCGATCGGATCCAGGACCTCGCGTTCGAGTCGACGCTGCTGCGGCGGGCGCTCGGGCTGACGGTCGTGCTGGTCGAGACCGCGTCGGGACGCGGCGTCGAGGCGCGCCTGGACGCGCTCTCGCGGAACGACGCCGAACACCTCCGGGAGGTGCTCTTGGGCGCCCGGCCCGCCGCCGCCGGCGCCGCGCCTGCCGCTGGCGACGAGCTCGCGACCATCGAGGCCCCGTCGGCCGAGCCGCGCGGCCTCGAATGGCTCGTCCACCAGAGCTCGGCCACCGCGCTGCTGATCCGTGGCGCGACCGACCTGCGGCTCGGCGCGTTCGTGGTGACGGGCTACGCCGCGTTCGAGCTCGCCGAGCAGCTCGGCTTCGTCACCCAGCTCGCCGGCGTCGCCAGCTCGTTCCGGGACTGGCTCTCGTCGCTGCCGCCGATCGTCGTGCTCGGCGTGCTGGCCGGGCTGCTGTTCGCGGTGATGGCCTTTGGCGTGATCACCTCGACGCTCGGCAACCTGGTGCAGTTCCACGGCTTCAACCTGCGGCTGCGCGGCGACGTCCTGCAGCGACGCTTCGGGCTCCTCACGACCCGGCAGAAGACGCTGCCTCGCGCGCGGATCCAGCGGGTGACGATCGAACAGACGTGGCTCCGGCGCCTGCTGGGATACGCCGTCGTCAAGGCGGACTCCGCCGGCGGCAGCCGCAGCGACGGTCAGGACGCCACCGGCGGCTGGGACGTGGTCGTGCCGCTGGCGCGGACCAACGACGCGCACGCCCTGCTGCCCGCGATGCTGCCAGGCGTGGAGCGCGAGACCTTCTCGTGGCGGCGCGGCTCGCCGAGGCTGATCGCGCGGACCGCCGCGCAGGGCGTGCTGCTGGCCGCAGCGGCGGTGCCGACGCTCTGGTGGCGCGCCGGACCCGCGGCCCTCTGGGCGCTGCTCGCCGCGCCGCTCGCCGCGGTCCTCGGCGTGCTGATCTGGCGCAACCTCGCGTGGGCCCGCGGGGCAGACTTCTTCGCGCTGCAGCACGGCGTCATCGGCAGGAACTTCGCCTGCGTGCCGACCGCGAAGGTGCAGGCGGTGGTCGTCCGCCAGGGCCTCGTCAGTCAGGCCCTCGGCCTCGCCGACCTGACCGTCTACGTCGCGGGCGGCAGCCCGACGCGGATCCCGGACCTCACCCTCGCCGACGCGCGCGCGCTGCAGCGCGACCTCGCCGCGCGCGCCGCCGCTGCGGCGGCGGCCGACTGGTGACCGCGCGAAGTTCTGCGTAACCCGGCGCTGGCGCGCGCCCCCACTCGGTGTGCAGGCCTCCACGGTCACGGTCGGGTGCGGGATGGTCGAGGGGGTCGACGCGCTGCCGGTCTTCGTCGAGGCGACGACGCGGCACGCGGGCGACGGCACGCCGCGGCTGCTCGGCCTCGTCGACGCGTGCGTCCGCGAGGCCTACCACCGCGTCCTGCAGGCGTTCTTCGCGCTGGACCTGCCGCCACCTCGCGGCGTCACCACCGTCAACTTCGCGCCTGCAGCGCTCAAGAAGCGCGGCAGCGGCTTCGACCTCCCGCTCGCGCTCGCGCTCGCCGGCGCCGCGGGGCTCTTCCCGCCCGAGCGCGCCCGCGGCCTGTTCGCCTTCGGGGAGATCAGCTTGCGCGGCCGCGTGCTCCCCGCCCGCGGCGCCATCAGCGTCGCGCTCGCAGCTCATCTTCAGGACGCCCGGGCCATGGTGTGCGCGCCCGCGGACGCAGCGTCGTGCGCGGTCGTCGACGGGCTGGCGACGCACGGGGTCAGCACGCTCTCCGACGCCGTGAACTGGCTCGCCGGCCGCCGCGAGCTGGAGGTCGCGAGGCCTGCGCCGACGCGGCGTGCAGACGGACCAGCGGTCGGCGACCTGGGCGACATCCGAGGCCACGCGACGCCGAAGCTCGCGCTCCAGGTCGCCGCGGCTGGCCGCCACAACCTGCTGTTCACGGGGCCGCCCGGCACCGGCAAGAGCGCCATGCTGCGACGCTTGCCGGGCCTGCAGCCGCCGCTCACGCCGGCCCACCGGGTCGAGGTCCTGCAGGTGCACGCCGCTGCGGGGCTGGAGGTGCCGAGCGGCGGTCTGCCCCCGCTCCGCGCGCCGCACCACAGCAGCTCGGCGCAGAGCGTGCTCGGCGGGGGCGCGGACGTTCGACCGGGTGAGGTGACCCTGGCCCATCACGGCGTGCTGTTCCTCGACGAGCTCCCCGAGTTCCGGCGCGACGTGCTCGAGGCGATGCGGCAGCCGCTAGAAGACGGCGCCGTGACGGTCGGACGCGCGCAGCGCACCGTCACGATGCCGGCGCGCTTCCTGCTCACCGCGGCGCGCAACCCGTGCCCCTGTGGCTTCCTTGGCCACCGACTGCGGCCGTGCCGGTGCACGCCCGCGGCGCTCGCGCGCTACCGGAGCCGCCTGTCGGGACCGCTCCTCGACCGGCTGGACCTGCAGGTGACGGTTCCCGCGCTGACGCCCGCAGAGCTCCGCGGTGAACGCGACGCAGCCGGGACGACGCCCGCGCTCCGCGACGCCGTGCTCACGGCGCACGAACGCCAGCTGGCGCGCAACCGCGACGCGCGCGGCGCGTTCGTACCCAACGGGCAGCTCGACGGGGACGCGCTGCACGCCGCCGCACGCGCAGGCAGCCGCGCGCTGGACGCGCTCGACGACCTGACGCAGCGGCGACACCAGAGCCCCCGCGGCAGGCTGCGGCTGCTGCGGGTAGCGCGCACGCTCGCGGACCTCGACGACCGCGAGCGCGTCGAGGAGCGGGACGTGCTGACTGCCGGGCTGCTGCGGTCCGGTGGCTGACGGGGGACGCAGCGCTACTTGGGGATGCGCACGTCGGCGGCGCGCGGCGCGGGCTCGACCCTATGCGCGGGCGTCGGCGCCGGCAGCGGCCCCGCCGGCGGGCGGAGGCGGCCGCCGCGCTGCTCCTGCAGCGGACCGGTCGGCGCAGGACTCAGCGCCGCGGGGTCGAGCTCCAGCGTGCGCCGCACGAACGCGAAGTCCTGCGCGAGCTCGTCCCAGGCGGCCATGGGCGCCCGGCAGATCAGCACCAGGAAGCGCTCGCCATGAGGGATCACGTCCAGCGTGGCGCGCACGGTGTTGCGCGCGTTGCTCGCGTCCATCCGCACCACGCGTCGGCCCCGCGCGGTCGCCGCGTAGCGGCCGTGGATCTCCAGCTCGGGGTGCAGCAGGGCGAACCAGTTGCCGACCGCGTCGGCCGCGGTCTCGAGCTCGGTGCCCGCCTCCAGGTGATCGAGCAGCGAGAGCCGCACGTCCGCGGCGTACACATCGCAGTCGAGCGCGAGGTGGCCCGCAGGCAGCGTCGGGACCGCGCTCCAGGCCGGACTCGGGACCCAGAAACCGAAGCGACCTTCCGCCTCGGCGACCACGGCGCTCTCGATCGAACGCACGCCGACCGCTGTGCGAGCGGTGTCGGCGCTGCTCGGCACCGCGACCAGCGCCGGCCCCGCGACCTCACGTCGGACGACGCGGTGCGACGCGTCCACCCACTCTCGGCTGCCGACCGCTGCGCCGTCGGCCGCGGTGACCGCGACCTCGCCGACGCGCTGGCGAACGCCGTTGACCATCAGCTTGCGGGCGCCGCTGCCGTCCACCCGGCGCACGGCGAGCGCTTCGTGACGAGGGTCGAACATGGTCACCGGGCCGATGCACCTACCGGACTGCCGCGCGAGCGCGCGCGCCAGCAGCGGGAAGGTCGCGTCGGGCGACCACGGCAACCGGCGCTCCGTGCGGCCGCGGCCGTCGAGGCGCGAGACCTCGAGGACGTCGCCGCGGGAGACGGCCTCGACGATGCGCTCGTCGTCGACGCGGTCCGCGCTCGCGAGCGGGTCGCTGAGCGGCAGCTGGCGCGTCAGTCGCGGCGTGCTGACGCGCTCGCGGAAGTAGCACCGCACGCCGCTCCCAGCGGCAGACGCGGCGCAGCGGATGGTCACCTGGTAGCGCCGGGCGCCGTTGGCGAACTCGTACTCCTCGTTGACCGAGAACGTGCCGTCCTGACGGGTCGTGACCGAGGCGTGGAGCCAGCCGACGGATGCGCCGTCAGCGTCGTGGAGGACGAACCAGGTGTCCTCCGGCTGCACGACCGCCGCCCGCGCAGGCGCCGACTTGGCCGCGCGGCGCACCTCCCGCACCATCGCGCGGCTCACGCCGATCGTCGCGCCGTCCTCGACCTCGATCTCGACGTAGCCGTCGAGCTCGGCCGTGATCCGACCGACCAGCTCGTCCCCGTTTTTCAGCGCCAGCACGTCGAGGGCGACCTGCCGGGCGACAGGGGGCTGCGGCGGCGACGCGGAGTCGCCCTGCGGCAGCGAGAAGCAGAAGGCGGCGAGGGTTGCGGTGAGCGGAGTCATGATCGGGGGGAGGTCTCCACCCTGTTCATCGAACGCCCGGTGCCACGGGCTTGACCCGCCTCACGGCGATCCACGCGGAAGGGCCCCTGGCCCCGAGCCGACGACGCCTCAAGATCCGCTTGGATCGGACGCCGCCAGACGGCGCCAACCCCGCCAGGCGCAGAGCGCGCCGAGCAGCGCCACCGGCAGGACCAGCAGCAGCCCCGAGACGCCGTAGAGGTCGCCCCAGAAGCGCCACCAGAGGTGGCGGCCACAGCGGTCGGCCCAGTGCAGCGGGACGTGGCCCTGCGCCGCCGTGAGCGCCTCGACCCCGTAGACGGCCCCGACCGAGCGCGCGCTGACGTGCAGCGGCGCGCCGTCGGCCGCTTCGAAGCCCCCGACGCGCGAGTGCCAGGCGTAGAGCCAGTTGCGGTAGATCGGCGAGTAGCGCGGGTGCCAGCCGCCGACGTCCGCCGCGTCGATCGTCCGGTCCTGGAGGTCGAGCTCGCCCGCGGCGACCGCGCGCTGCTCGTGCGCCTCGAGCGCCTGGGACATCAGCTGGATTTGGCCGCGCACCGGCGCGACCACGCTGGTCAAGCTGACGAAGCAGCCGAGCGCGAAGACCGCGCGGAACGCCCGCGGCCAGCGCCGCCAAGGCGTGGTCTGAGGCAGCACGATCGCGCACAGGCCGACGACCCCGGGGGTCACGTAGCGGATCGCCCAGGCCTGGCCGCCCTGCCAGCCGAGCGCGGTGGAGAAGATCCCGACGGGGATCAACAAGAGCGCCCAGCCCAACCACCGCAGCCGGACAAGCTCAGCGCGACCGGCGGCAGCCGGCAGCGCCAGCCACAGCAGCGGCGAGCACCACATCATCCCGCGCCCGGCCGCGAACAGGATCTTGCCGAGGCCAGCCAGCGGATCGGCCTGGAACCACTCGCCGATCGCGGGGTAGCCGGTCTCGAACAGGTCGTTGTAGCGGAGGAAGTTGGTGGTGAGGAAGACCACGAGCAGCGGCAGCCCGCCGAGCACGAACGCGACCAGCGGCCGCCAGCTGCCCCGACGGCGGCAAGCGGCCGCCACGACGGCGGCGAACAGCACCACCGAGAGCGCGGTCTGGTAGCGGACCAGGACCGCACACCCCGACATGAGGCCGGCCCAGAGCGCCGTCCGCCCGCCGCCGCGGCCGCAGTGCAGCCGCGCGACCGGGAGCAGCGCGGCGAGCAGGAGCATCAGCCCGGGGCCGTCGGAGAGCTGCTCCCGGCCGACGGCGAACGCCTGCGTCGCGAGCGCGACGGATATCGCCGTCACGACCGCGTCGCGACCGGACGCGCCCAGTTCCCGCGCGATCCGGTAGAGCAGCAGCAGCGACGTCGCGATGCAGGCAGCGGGCACCAGGACCGACATCACGGCCTGCATCGCGACCGGCGAGCCCTCGACGTAGCTCTGCACGAACGGCCCCGCCCGCGCCTGCAGCCGCGCGTCGGCGTCGGGCAGCAGCGCGCCCGCGGCCTCCCCGAGCCCGACGAAGGGCGCGAGCAGGAACACGTGCCCCATCGGGAACCACACGTAGGCCATCCCGTCGGCGCCGATCTTGCCGCACTTGCGCGTGCCGGCGCGCTCCCAGCGCTTGATGAACTCTGCGCCCTGCTGCTCGCCGATGTGGTCGCCGCCCTCGGCGGCGGTCCGCAGCGCGCTGTCGCCCCGAAGCCAGAGTCCGCGCGCGCCGTGCATCGTGAAGCCCGCGTCGGTCGTCTCGAAGTTGCCGTGCGCGACGCACACGAACAACAGGAACGCTCCCAGCCACGCGAGCGCGGTGCCCCTGCCGACCTCGGTCACTTCCCGGCTCCGTTCGTCCATGCGCTGGTGTCCACGCCGCAAAGCGGCAGCGCCCAGAACCATAGCACCGGCAGCAGGATCAGCGCCGACAGCAGGTTGAGGCCGACGCCCGCCCTGGCCATCTGGCCGAAGCGGATCTGCCGCGAGGCGAACACGATGGTGTTCGGCGGCGTCGAGATCGGCAGCATGAAGCTGCACGACGCGCCGATCACCACCGGCAGCATGAGCACCAGCGGGTCGAGGCCCGACGCCAGCGCGCCTTCACGGACGATCGGCAGCGACAGCGTGGCGACGGCCGTGTTGCTGGCGACCTCCGACAGGAACGAGACCGCGACGATCAGGCACAGCATCAACAGCGCGGGGTGCATCGCGCCGATCAACGGCTTCAGCAGCGCCCCGAACGCGCCCGACAGCCCCGTCGGCCCGAACGCCTGCGCCATCGCGATGCCGCCGCCGAGCAGCAGCAGCAGGTCGAACGGCATCTGGCGCGCCGTCTCCCAGTCGCACAGCCGGCGCTCGTCCCCCCCGCCGGACGGGATCAGGAACGCCAGGATCGCGACCAGCACCGCGACCGAGCCGTCGGCGAGGAAGCGGTCGCGCTCGCCAGCGGGCACGAGGTAGTGGGCCCAGCCGTGCAGGACGTCGCCGTCGCCGAGCGGCAGGTCCCCACGCGTCATCCAGAGCACGACGGCGGCGAGGAACAGCGCCGCGGTGCGCTTCTCGCCCTGGCTCCACCGGGGCAGCGCGCGCGCCTCCTGCAGCAGCTCGTCGCCCCGCCGCAGCCGCTGCGCCGGCGTCGGGAGCGCGACCCGCGCGATCACCTGGCTCGCGCCGATCGAGAGCAACAGCGAGAACGGCGCGAACGCGAGCAGCCACAGCAAGAACGAGATCGGCGGCGCGCCCGCGTCGACCAACGGCTCGTAGTTGGTGAAGAACAGCGCGTTCGGGGCCGTACCGATCGGCGAGCCCATGCCGCCGATGGTCGCGCCGAACGCGATCGCGCACATGACGCCCGCGCCGAAGTTGGACTGCGCCTTCTCGTCGAGGCCGCCGAGCTGCGCCGTGCGCGTGACCAGCACCGCGCCGATCGGCAGCAGCAGCAGCGCCACGGCCGTGTTGCTGATCCACATCGAAGCGCAGGTCGCCGACAGCGCGAAGCCCAGCACGAGCCGGCGCGGATACGGGCCGAGGCGGCCTACGATGTTCAGCGCCATCCGCCGATGCAGCCCGCAGCGCTCGACGGCCTGCGCGAGCACGAAGCCGCCGCCGAACAGCCAGAGGATCGGGTGGCCGTAGCCCGCGGTGAGCGCCGCGGTCGAGCGCACGCCGAGCATAGGCAGCAGGGCCAGCGGCAGCAGCGACGCCGCCGCGATCGGCATCGCGGCGAGCAGCCAGGACGAGGTCGTGAGGCCCACCACGAACAGCAGGCGCCGCGCCTGCGCCCCGTCGCCCGCGGGGCCTTCGGGCGAGAACGGCAGGTAGCCGCCGAGCCACCAGCAGAGCCCGCCGATGGCGACCGCGACCAAGATCCGCCAGCCGTGCACCTGGTCGCCGGGCACGGCGGGAGCCTTCGCGTCGGATGTCACCACGACCACCTCACCGCGCCACCGAGTCCGTGACCCAGGAGAGGTAGGACGGCAGGCCGTCGCGGACGTCGAGCGCGAGCACCTCGGGCACGTCGTAGGGGTGCAGCGCGGCGAGGCGGTCGCGCAGCGCGGCGAAGCCCGCCGCGGTGGTCTTGGCGATCAGCAGCGACTCTTCGGCCGCGTCGACGCGGCCCTGCCAGCAGAAGATCGAGCGCACGCCCGGGAGCACGTTCACGCACGCGCAGAGGCCTTCGGTGACGACCTCGCGCGCGAGCCGCTCGGCGTCTGCAGGTGGCGCCGTGCAGAGCACGACGACGACCTCTGCGCGCGCTTGGTTGCCGACCACGGCTACTTCCCCCGCGGCAGGCGCTCCGCGAGCGCCGGGTGCAGGCCCGCGGCGAGGATCTTCGCCTGCGTTCGCCGGAAGTCGTAGGCCACGCGCTCGATCCGCGCCCGCCCGTCGCGCACCACCGCGAAGCTCGCCCGCGGGTCGCCGTCGCGAGGCTGGCCGACGCTGCCGACGTTGACGATGCACGGGCCGTCGAGGTCGAACTCGCACTGCTCGTCGGTCGCCTGGGTGAAGCGGAAGTCCGGGCGGTGCACGCCCGGCCAGTGCGTATGACCGACAAAGCACGGGCCGTCGACCTGGGCGAACAGCTGCTGCATCTTCTCGGGCTCGAGGAAGCCGTCGCTCTTCATCACGTACTCCATGACCGGGTCGCGCGGCGAGCCGTGGTAGAACTTGAAGCCGAAGTCCTCCATCCGGTCGGGCAGCCCCTTGAGGAACTCGTAGACCTGCCGCCGGCCCGGGCGCAGCCACGAGGGCTGGAGCCGGCGGCGCGCGTAGACGAGGGCCTCGCGGGCGAGCGGGTTGAAGTCGTCGAGCGGGTGGAACAAGCCCCAGTCGTGGTTGCCCTGGATCGTCCACTTGCAGCGCTGCATCACCAGCGCGGCGACCGGCAGCGGGTCGGCGCCGTAGCCGACGACGTCGCCCAGGCACACGACCTCGTCGACCCCGAGCTCGTCGATGCGGGTGAACACCGCGCGGACCGCCTCGAGGTTGCTGTGCAGGTCCGAGATGATCGCGAAGGTGGTCACGGGGCGCTCCAGGTGCGGTGCTAGGTCGCCGTGGGTGGGCTTCCCGCGGCGTCCTGCGCGGTCAGCGCCTGCTGGATGGCCTCCTCCAGCGCGCGCTCCGCGTCCGGGAGGCCGCGCTGGATGGTGGCGCCCGCGGCCTTCTTGTGGCCGCCGCCGCCGAACCTTCCGGCGATCGCCTGGACGTCGACGTCGCCGCGCGCCCGGAGCGAGCACTTGACCGCGCCGTCGAAGCGCTGCTTGAGCAGCGCGACGACCTCGACCCCTTCGATGGAGCGGAGCGGCTCGAGCACGGCGTCGGTGTCGAAGTCGACCTTGGCGCCGCGTTCGGCCAGGTGCTTGTCGAGGGACACCATCGCGAGGCGACCGTCGCACAGCAGGCGGTGCCGGCTCAGCGCTGCCGCGAGGATCTTCGGCGACTCGGCGTGGTTGCGGCGGTAGAGCGCGTCGTAGACGCGGGACGGGTCCACGCCGAGCGAGATCAGCTCGCTGGTCATCGCGAAGACCTCGGCGTCGGCGTTGCTGTAGCGGAACCAGCCCGTGTCCGAGACCAGCGACAGGAAGACCCCCTCGGCAGCGCATCGGTCGAGCTCGACGTCGTGCTCGCGAAACAGCCTGCGGACCAGCGCGCCGGTGGCCGCCGCCGAGGCGTCCACGTAGCAAACGTCGCCGTCGCCGTGCTCGCTCCCCACGTGGTGGTCGATCACGCCGATCGGCTTGCCGCTTGCCGCCAGCCGCTTGCCGAGGGCGCCGACCCGCGACAGCTGCGCGCAGTCCAGCAGGATGACGGCGTCGAAGTCCGGGAGCGCCGCAGCGCCGCGGCCGCAGTGGAACTGCGTGTGCTCGGTCAGGAACTCGAAGCTGCGCGAGAGCGGGTCCGGGTTGACGATCGTCGCGGTCTTGCCGAGCGCTCGCAGGAGCCTGGACATCGCGACCTGGGCGCCGACGCAGTCGCCGTCGGGGTTCTCGTGGCCGGTCAGCAAGAAGCTCGCGTGCGAGCGCAGGAGATCCGAGAGCGTGCCCACGTGGACATCAGGTTAGGGGCGAGCCGCGCGCGGCTCAACGACCTCGGGAGGAGCCGTAGGTCGCGCCGCCGAGCACGGTCCGCAGCACCGGCGCGTCGCCGCAGACGAAGGCCTCGAGCGTCGCCTCCCAGGTTGGCGCAGCCGCTGCCGCCACCACGACGAGGTCGGCGCGCCGGCCGCGGCGCACCGCGCCGAACGCCCCCCCCAACGCCCGGCCGCCGTGCGTGGTCACGGCGCGCAGCAGGTCGCGGGGCGACAGCGCCGGCCAAAGGTCCGCGGCGAGGCGGAGCTCGCGTCGCAGCGACATCGCCTCGTTGCTCGCGCGCGAGTCGGTGCCCAGCGCGACCGGGATCCCGCGCCGCAGCATCTGCGGGACGTCCGGGGCCTCGCGGCGGAAGTAGCGGATCGTGCCCGGACACACCGCGACCGACGCGCCCGAGCCCGCGATGCGGGCGACGTCGCCGCGCTCGAGCTCCTGACAGTGCACGAGCTGGGTCGTCGGCCGCAGCAGACCCAGGCGCTCGAGGTGCCGCACCGCGCCGACGCCCGGCGGGCGGTGGCCCGCGGGCAGGCGCCCCAGCGAGCGCAGGAGGTCGGCGAACGGCCCCTTCCCGTCGCGCAGGAACCGCTGCTCTTCGGGGAGCTCGGCGCAGTGCACGGCCAGGAACCGCGCGCGCGCGGCGGCGGCGCGGAACAGGTCAGCCGACACCGAGTAGGGCGCGTGCGGCGACAGGCCCTGGAGCATGCTGCTCGGCTCGGCGGGCCAGCAGGCGCGCGCATGGGACCGCGCGTCCGCGCCACAGAGGTGGTAGCCGGTGAGCTCCCGGTAGCAGCGACCGGCCATCGGCAGGCGCCGCAGCGCGGCGCGCGTGCGCCCGGTCGAGTCGATCTCGCCGACCGCGGTCACGCCTGACGCGACCAGCTCCTCGAGGTGGCTCTGAGCCTGCGCCGTCATCGCCGGCCCCGACTGCTGCTGCCGCGACGCGATGACCTGCCGCACCCACGGCAGGAAGCGGCGCTCCGGCGTCGGCAGCGCCGGCAGCTGCAGGTGGGCGTGGCTGTTGACGAGGCCCGGCAGCACCGCGCAGTCTTCGACCCTGCGGGCCTCCTGGCGGCGGAGCGCGCGGATCGAGACGATCCTGCCGCGCGCGTCCCACTGCACCAGCCCGGGCGCGAGCACGCGCTCGGGGTCGAGCGCGAGGTAGCGCGCCGCGACGGCGCCTGCGCGGCGCCGGGGTCGGGCCGGCGCGCTCACCTCGCCGACCGGATCACGTGCGCGCGAAGACGCGCAGCTCCTTCACGACCATGTCGGGGAACAGGTCGCGGTTGTAGGTCACGCGGAAGCGGAAGCCGGTGATCGAGTCGAGCTGGATACCGGGGCCAGCACCCGAGCCGATCCCTTCGCGCCACGGACCGATCGTGCCCTCCAGCGGCGTCGTGCCGGACTGGTCGAGCTCGGCGCCCTGGAACTCGATGACCAGCGGCAGCGTGACCGGGCTGGGGACCTGGCCCGTGCCGGCCGGAACGGTCTCGTAGGCCTTCTGCGTGCCCGGTTCGCCCGAATCCGTGTAGGTCACGTCGACCGTGCCGTCGCCGTCGGTGTCCACGTCGATCTCGTAGCGCTCCCAGGTGGGCGGGAACACGAGGCTCGTCCCGTACCACAGCGAGGCGTCGCCGGAGAACACATCGCGGTCGGTCAGGTCGCCGCTGTTCTCACCCTGGACGAACGTCGGGAACGACGCGCCTCCGAACGCGACGTTGGTGGCCGACTCCAGGCGGAAGTAGCCGTCGGCGCCGTTGCCGCCCTTGCCCGACATCGACTGCAGCGAGTTGAGCATGAAGCCGTTGACGCTGCCTTCGGCGCCGCGGGTGTCCATGGTGCCGCCGAACGAGAGGCTCCGCGCCGCCTGCAGCACGAACGAACCGCCCGAGCCGCCGCCGCCCGGCGACGAGATCCCGTAGGTGTCCGTCGTCGTCGCCGACGTCGGGTCGTCCCCTGCGATCACCACGCCCGCGCCGCCGCGCGACGTGAACAAGGCCGTGGCCGCGATGGTCATCGCGCCGCCGCAGCGAATGGCCGCCGCGCCGCCGCCGCCGGTGCCGGCGTGGCCCTTCATCCAGCGCTCGTTGGGGCTGGGGCCGATGGACAGCAGGCCGTAGCCGTGGCTGCCGCCGCCGCCGCCGCCCG
>CAZTQF010000020.1:0-13119 GCA_964615255.1 uncultured candidatus Brocadiaceae bacterium
ACATCTCGGCCGGCTCGTTCTCGACGCCCGCGACCGACACGCAGGCGCTGGCGCTCTCGAGCGACGTCCCGGTGCTCGGCGGCAACTGGAACGTGCAGATGGACAACATCACCGGTGCGTTCGCCTGGTTCTTCTTTGGCGACGTCGCGATCGACCCGGGCTACGACATGACCCCCGACGGGGCGCCGGGCTGCTTCGCGCACACCAACGGCACCCTCGGCGTGTGGAACCAGCCGATCCTGTCGGGCTCGAGCCAGATGCAGATCGGCGTCCCGAACGCCGCCTCGCTGCTCGGCGTCGAGGTCACCGTGCAGGGCGCGGGCCGCGACACGAGCAACGCGCTCGGCGTCAGCACGACCAACGGCGTCTACGTCAAGGTCGGCAGCTAACGCTGCGCTCGCCGCGGCGCGGGCAGCTCGCCCGCGCCGCCTCGCCTGCCGCGCGATGCGCGGCGGTGGCGCTGGGCGCCCTGCGCCGCGCAACCCCCGGTGTCACCGGGCTCTGCTTGTCCTCGGCGGGGGAGATGTGCCTCGGCGTAACGAGGGATTCTCGCTGGGTGGGCACGTGGGGGCGAGCCGCAGCATCCCGTCCGGGGCTGCGCGCTGACGCATTCGCTGGCCTGTCCCGACGATCGCGTGCTCGTGCGCCAGTCCGCGCGATGAGAACACAAGTGCTTGCTTATCATTGGCTTATGCAGCCGGCCAGGGATTGAGCCGCCCGCGGATGCCGCCACCGTGTCCCTGCCGAGGGCAAACGATGGTGCGCCACGATGGACAGGCCGCGCGTGTAACGGCGATGTAATCCTACGCACGAATACCCCATAACATGGTCAAAACGAGTAGATACTACACGTTCCGCGGGCCTAAGCGTGCGTGGAGATAGCCACTACCTCATAGGAATACCCATCATGAAATCCTCGACCCTTCTTGCAGCTTGCGCGCTCGTCGGCGTGAGCAGCGGTCTCCTCGCCCAGAACGGACTCACCGCGACCCTGAAAGACGGCATCACCACGGTGCAGGTCAAACTCCCGCTCGAGCCCTGGGGCGTCGAGGGGCCGATCACCCACGTGGACACCAAGAACGCCGTGGTCGTCGCGCAGGGCCAGCACTGCACGATCCCGCTGACGATCGACGGCCTGCCGGTCGGAATCGACGGCACGGCGGTCCTTGACGGCACCGGGGAGCGCGTGGCGATCGGCGCGGACAACATCCACCTCATCGGCGACGGTCAGGCCCACCTCGGGGACGCTGGGCTGCGCGGCGGGACGCGGTCCTTGTTCAGCTACTCGGTCGGCCTGCAGAAGAGCGTGGCGGTGATGCAGCGGATGGCCGTCAACCACCTGAACTTCGTCCAGGCAACGCTGCCGTACCACCTGGGTGCGCTGTCGGCGGCGCGGCAGGCCGCGATCAGCCAGGAGATCTTCTCGCTCCTCTCCGAGGTCCAGCGCGCTCAGCTCGGCGCAGCGCCGCCGACGAGCAGCGCCGGCACCGGCTACACGGGCGGCACGCTCAAGGCCGCCGGGCACGTCTTCGTCGACCCCGTCACCGGCAACGAATACCTGATCCCCGACCTCGGCCTCGTGGTCGAGCCTGCGGAGAACGTCCTCCTCGGCCCGATCACCTCCTTCGACGCGGGCAACGAGTCCAGCATCCCGACCTCCTTCGTGCTCGGCGACATGCTGTGCATCATGAACCAGGACCCGCGCTTTGGCGGCGGCATCCACGGCTTCGGGATGGTCCCGATGACGGCGCACGACTTCTTCGCCAACATGCCCGCGGACTCGGCGACGACCGCGATCGGCTACACGCTCGGTGACAACGTCTTCTACGCCATCGAAGTCACGAACGACATGGTCCTCGATCCGAACGCCGGCCTGGTCTTCGGGATCGAACGCTGGGAGTTCGACGACGAGGGCAACGCGCTCTCCATGGAGGGCGGTGTCTCGGAGACCACGGGCATCAGCGTCTCGATCCAGTTCAAGATGACGAACGTCGGCGGCTGGACGCCTCCGTTGGCGATGACCGTCCTGCCGGACCCGCTCATGCCGACTTGCTCCCAGGTGGAGTTCGAGATCGAGAACTTCCCGGGCATCACCGTTCCGACCATCGAGAAGATCCGCATCCGCGTCTTCAAGGCCGGCCAGGGCAAGGTGTTCCAAGAGGTCTACGATCGGGCCGCCGTCGAGTAGGCCGCTGTCCTCTCTTTGCTTGCGGCCCGCCTGCTTCGTCAGGCGGCGGCCGCCGCTGCGGGCCCGCGCCTCTTCTGGCGTCGGGCCCGCGCTCGTTGGGGCTGCTGCGCGCGCTGGCGCTCGACGCCCAGTCTGGGCCGCCCAGCAGCGAGGTTGCCGCCCCTGATGGCGGGCCCGCCCCCGCGGGCTTTGGGGCCTGGGCTTGCCTCGGCGCCCCACTCTGGGGCCGCCGACGTCCGCGTGCGTCGTGAGCTGTCCGCACCGCGGCTCTTTCGTCCGACCGCCCACCTGGCGTCAAGAGCAGGAAAAAGAACTTGGGAAGGGTAGATGTGATTCAGCAGGTCGCCGTAGGCCCGTTGCCATCGGATGATGATGATGCTATAAAGGTAAGGAATCCCCAGAGAATCTACCCACATCATGATAGCCATCCTGCTTTCCCTGCTCGCCACTGCGGCGGCTCTTACCGCGCAAGGGCCGCTCTCTACGACGTTTGCCAACAACAACGGTGGCATGCCGGGCGGCGCGATCTACTTCGACCTGGAGTGTCTCGACCCCAACGGCATCTCGATCAACTCGCTGGAGATGAACTTCTCCAACACGGCCAGCACCGCTGGCACGGTCGAGATCTACGTCAAGGAGAACACCTGGTCGCCGCACACCGATGCTTGGGTCGGGCCGATCTCGACCGGCACCGTCGTCGGCACCAACCCAACCGGCAACCCGACGCCGATCAGCCTGTCGGCGCCGATCGAGCTGGGGCCCGGCTGCGACCTCGGCTTCGCGGTCGTCTGTGACGCCAACCTCGCGCACGCCTACACGACCGCTACGTTCCTGCCGAGCACCTACAGCACGCCGGAGCTCGAGCTCTCGGTCGGCGGGTCGACAAACACCCCGTTCACGGGGCTGTCGTACAGCCCGCGGCTGGCGAACATCAACATCAACTACACCGTCGGCGGGTCCTGCCCGTCGCTTGCGTCCGCGGTCCCGTTCGGCTCGGGCTGTCTCGCGCAGTACGCCTCCATCTACGAGGAGATCCCTGCGGCGAACTTCGACCTCGACGGCAAAAAGCTCTCGGCGACGCCCGACTTCTTCGGCGGCTACGACGTGACGCTGGCCTCGGGCGCTGGCTTTACGCCGCCGCTCGGTTCGGTCGCGATGCCGCTGGGTGACGACGAGGCATACGACACCGCGCTCGTCGGCGGCACGCTGGGTCTGTTCGTCGGGTCCAACTGCTGGGTCGCTGAAGGTGCTGGCAACGCCACCACCTTCGCGCCCAACGTGCCCGAATTCCTCGCCAACCCGGCGCGGGGCGTCTACTCGTGGACCGACCTCCAGCCCGACGCGATCGGCAGCGGCCTGATCTACTACCACGAGAGCGCAGGCGTCGCGACCGTCACCTATGACGGTGTCTTTGGGTGGGGTACCCAGGACCGCAACTTCGTTCAGATCGTGCTCGACACCACCAACGGCTCCTGGTCGATCGAGTGGGCCGGCGTTCCGACGACCAACCCGGAAGGTTGGCTGGTCGGCTCGTCGCGGCCCGGCGCGAGCGCAGATCCAGGCCCCAGCGACATCTCCGCCGGGGGCGGCGCCGTCGCGGTGACGGACATCCCGGCGCTCGAGCTGGTCGCCGACAACCGCCCGGTGCAGGGTGCTGCGAGCAGTCTCTTTCAGGTGACGACGCAGCAGATCCCGCCGAGCGCCGTCTCCCACGTCCGCTTGATCGGGTTCGCGCCGACGTCGGGCGTCCCGCTCAGCTTCCTGGGGATGAACGGCTGCTTCCAGCACATCGCGGTGGCGGAGTCCGAGCTGTCGCTGTTCTTCCCGACCTCGACGCCGACCTTGTCGTGGGGCATCCCGCTCCCGAGCGTCGCGACGTCGGCCCTCGCGGGCCAGGAGTTCTACCTGCAGTCTTGGGTGTTCGGCGTCTCCGCCAACAACTTCCTCAACGGGATGGGTGCGATCACCAGCAACGCGCTGCGCTGCACGGTCGGAAACCTCTGAGCCTGCCGGCGCCGCTGCTGCCGTCGCACGGGGCCGCCCACCTGCGCAAGGAGGTGGGCGGCCCCGTTGCGTTGGGGGGGGCTCCAGGGGTCTCTATGGGCGTCGCGCGGATCGACTGCTCTCGTCGCTTACAGGCATAGAAGGCCGCCGCGGGACATGCATCGAGGAGGGTTTATCCCGTAACGCTGCAAGGTAACAATGGGTAACAAGCAGCAATCGAAAATAAAACAGGAGAAAACTTACTCGTGCCTACGCACAGAAGATGATTGGCAAAACGCCCATGCTATGGTGTTATCTGACCATCAACCTGCCGGAGATAACCACAAGAAGCTGACATGAAGCAACTATCGATAGCCTTGATTGGAGTTGGCAGCATCTGCTTTGCGATGCCGTTCTTCAGCGCGGACGGGCCCAACGACGAGTCCGCCTACCGCAAGTACGTCGTGAGCGCCTTCCCGGTCGAAGGGCCCGACCACATGTACGACCCAGCCCTCGAGGGCGGGCCCACGGGGACCTTTGGCGACGCGACGATGAACAACGTCCGTCCTGGCGCTACCGAGATCGGCGTGCCCAGCGGCGGCCCGCCGAGCCCGCTGTTCGGCGCTGGGAGCTGGGAGCAGAAGCTGCTCCGCTTCGAGGAATTCGGTGCGCGAGAGATCGAGGTCTCCGAGGCGCCGGTCGGCGCGCTGAGTGTGCCCACGACCCCAGGGGACTGTCCCGATGACGAGGAGTTTGACGAGCTGCTCGCAGGCCCGCTCTTCCCGCCCCCGATGGTCGAGAGCAACGACCTCGACACGAGCCCGTGGTCCCCCCTGGTCTCGCAGTACCTGGGTCGCCCGGTCGACATGCCCGCGGAGGGTCGTCCGCCTGGTCAGGGTTGGGCGCACCAACGCTGGGACGAGTTTGAGCCGCTCGAGCACTATGTGACGGCCCAGACGGGCGCGCGGACCAACACCGGCTTCCGCGACGGACTGCAGAACCACGGCTACCGCCACACGGCGCAGGGGCTGTCCGAGTTCGGCCCGTTCGGTCTCTACCACAACACCACGGGGCTACCTGGCTTCGATGGGACGACGGACGGGATCGAGCCGAAGTTCCACCCCAACATGCCGGTTCAGCAGCAGGACTCGCTCTGGACGTTCGACGGCTGCTTCCCGCCGCGCCTGCTGATGGCGCGCGTCGGCGTGCCGGTCCTGATGCGGCACTACAACGCGCTGCCGATCGACGTGACCGCCAACCGCGGCTTCGGGATGCACACGATCTCGACGCACGAGCACAACGGCCACAACCCCGCTGAGTCGGACGGCTTCGCCGGCGCCTTCTTCTTCCCGGGCCAGTACTACGATTACCGCTGGCCGATGGTCATCGCCGGCCACGACACGATCAACGTCAACGCGACCGACCCGCGCGCGGGCACGCCGACGGATGACGGCGGCATCGTCAACATCCCGGGCGACTACCGGGAGATCATGAGCACGCACTGGTTCCACGACCACATGCTCGATTTCACCGCGCAGAACGTCTACAAGGGCAACGCGGCGATGATGAACTACTACAGTTCCATCGACCGGGGCAACGAGGCGATCAACGACGGCGTCAACCTGCGCCTGCCGAGCGGCTCCTCGCAGGGCTGGGGCAACCGCGACTACGACGTCAACCTCGTCATCGCGGGCAAGGCTTGGGATGACCAGGGCCAGCTCTGGTACAACCCGTTCCAGACCGACGGCATGCTCGGGGACCGGATGCTGACCAACTGGCAGTATCACCCCTACCTCGACGTGCGCGCCCGGAAGTATCGCTTCCGCCTCCTCAACGGCTCGGTCGCTCGCTTCATCAAGCTGGCGCTGGTCGTCGAGCGCGAGGGCAACGTCGGCCAGTTCAACGGCCCCGCGGGCTCAGGCGTGTCCTACGACACCGTGCCGTTCCACATGATCGCCAACGACGGCAACCTGATGGAGCACGCGATCAACTTCGACGGCACCAGCGGCACCCGCCGCGGCGAGCTGCCGACGCAGGCGATCGGCGAGCGCTACGACATCGTCGTCGACTTCAGCCAGTTCGAGCGCGGGACGAACCTGTACTTCGTCAACCTGATGGCGCACGATAACGGCCGCGGGCCGAACGATCGCATCCCGCTGGGCCAAGTGCTGAACGGCACCTACAACCCGACCGAGGTCGACCTCGACGGCGACGGCCGCTCCGACACCTACGTCGGTGGAGATCGGTGCGTCGAGCGGTTCCTGCAGCTGCGGGTCAAGCCGATGTATCCCTGGATGCAAGACCTCTCGACGGACCTGGCCGCCTACGAGCCGGGCGGCCTGAAGCTGGTCGAGCACAACCGTCCGACTGCGTTCGAGCTGGCCAACGCGCACCAGCGTCACTTCAAGTTCGGCCGCAGCGGCGGCACGGACAAGGCGCCTTGGACGGTCGAGAACTCTGAGGGCGCGTTCACGGCGGACACCCGCCGCGTCACCTCAGCGCCGGCGATCGGCGACATCGAGGTCTGGACGATCGAGGGCACCAACGGCTGGAGCCACCCGGTCCACATCCACTTCGAGGAGGCCTTCGTCTTGTCCAAGGACGGCAACCCGCCGCCGATCTGGGAGCGGTTCGCCCGCAAGGACATGTATCGCGTCGGGCCGGAGGTAGACAGCTCTTTGGAGATCGAGATCGCGCTGCGCTTCCGCGAGTTCGCAGGCACCTACGTCGAGCACTGCCACAACACGACGCACGAAGACACGGCCATGCTGATGCGCTGGGACCTCGAGTATCCCGGCCAGATCAAGCTGATGCCGTCGCCGCTGCCGAGCTGGGACGGCGTCACCTATGTGACGAGCAACGCGTTCCAGTCGACGCGCGCGGCCGGCCCGCCGCCAGGCGCCACGGCGGCCACGCCCGTCATCGTCAAGGACGACTAGTCCTTGCTCGCCGCCGCCGCGACTCCGCGGCGGCGCACCCCCTCCTTCGCAACCTCTCCCTGCCTGGCGGCGACGTCGCGGCAGGGAAGGGCGGCCACCGGTCTGCCGAGGACTCCGCGGCGACCGGTGCAGCCAGACACGCACAAGGACACCCCTTCTTGTCGGTCCCCTCCGCGTCGGCGCTCGTAGCGCCGACGCGGCAGGGGCTCCGTTTCCCGGCGCGCTGTGGATCCGCGGCCGCCGGCACAGCCACACAACGATTCGCATGCTGCTACTCGCAACTCTCTTCAGCTTGTCGATGGTCCCCCAGGGCCCGGACCACGGCCTCGCGCCCCGCCCGCGGATGCGCGCCCGCGATCCGCTGCCCAACGTCGAGCTCGTTCGGCACGACGGCGAGAAGGTCCGGTTTCACGACGACCTCATGGAGGGCAAGGTCTTCATCCTGAACTTCATGTACACGACCTGTCCCGACGTCTGCCCGATGGAGACGGCGCGCCTCAGCGAGGTGCAGGCCATCCTGGGCGATCGCGTCGGGCAAGACATCCAGATGTACTCGATCACGGTCGACCCGGACGTCGACACGCCCGAGGTGCTCGCCGACTACCGCGAGCGCTTCGGCGTCGAGGCGGGCTGGGACTTCTTCACCGGGGACGAGATGGACATCCTGTCGCTGCGTCGCCGTTTCGGCCTCTACTTCGACGACACCGAGGATCTGCAGGATCACAACATCAGCATGGTGATCGGCAACGCGCGCACGGGGCAGTACCTCAAGCGCTCGCCGTTCGACAACCCGTATGTGCTGGCCACGCAGGTCTCGAGCTGGGTCTCGGACTTCTCGGGGCCGGGCGTCGGCACCAAGAGCTTCGCCGAGGCGCCGCTCTCGTACCCCAAGATCCACGACGGCGAGCTGCTGTTCAGCACCCGCTGCGCCGTGTGCCACCGGATCGGGGAGGGCGACGGCAAGCCGCGCATCGGTCCCAACCTCAAGGGGGTCTCCGAGCGGCGCGACCCCGACTGGACGCTCCGCTGGATCGTCGAGCCGGACAAGGTGATCGCCGAGGGTGACCCGGTCGTGCAGGGCCTGCTCGCGGCCTACAACAACGTGCCGATGCCCAACCTCGGCCTCTCGGTCGAAGAGGGGCGGCAGATCCTCGAGTACCTGACCGCCGAGGACCGCCGCGTGATCCGGGTCGAGGGCAACGAAGAGCTCGCCAGCCGGCAGGGCGAAGAGGTCCCGGACTGCTGCCAGAAGGGCGCGCAGACCGTGCTCGATCGCGGCGCCGATGCGGTCGCCGACGCTGTCGCCGCCGCGGGCGTCGACGCCGCGCCGGAGGCGGGCGAGCCCGCCGCGATCGGCCCGCGCTTCGAGTACTTCTTCGGCAGCGGGCTCGTGGTGCTCGGCGTGTTCCTGCGCCGGTTCCGCGCCTGAGCGCGGCGAGAGGCTTCGCGGCGGCGCAAGCCAAAGAAGGCTGCCCGCCTGCTGCCCAGCACCGCCGTAATACGCTCGGACGATTCGTCCGCATCGATCATGTATCAATTAGTATCGGTAGTATCGAATCAGGACATGTAGGGGTTGTGCGGACAAAGGCCCAGTGGTAAGGGTAGTTCTTCCTACTTTACCCCGGGAGAAGCCACTCCTATGACTCGCCACAAGACACTTCTGTCTACCGTATCGCTGCTCGCAGCGACCTCTCTGACGGCCCAGGCTCCCCACGTGGAGCCCGATCCGACTCCTCCCTCGTTGCGGGCCGCCAAAATCCCCAAGGTGCCCGGTCTCAACCGCATCGTGAAGAGCAAGCACTGGGCCGAAGTGCTCGGCAAGGCGTTCTTCTGGGACCAGGCGCTCGGCAGTGACGGCGTCGCGTGCGCGTCGTGCCACTACCACGCCGGCGCGGACAACCGCACCATCAACCAGCTCGGCATCGCACCCGAGCTCGGCGCCCAGGGGTTCGACGTGACCGCGACCGGCGGCGGCGGGGTCAACTACTCGCTGCGCGGCGAGGACTTCCCGTTCTACAAGCTCGCGGACCCGAACGACCGCAAGTCGCAGCTTATCCACCACAACAAGAACGTCGGCGGCTCTGCTGGCGCGTTCCGCTCCGACTTCGTCGCCGTGCCGCCGCAGAGCCAGGTGATCGACGACTTCGCGCCAGTCGCTGACCCGGTCTGGAATGAGGACCACGTCACGCTCATCAACGGGACGCCTCAAGTCGTCCAGCTGAACACGCGCCGCGTCACCGGCCGCAACGCACCGACGGCCATCAACGCGGTGTTCAACTTCCGCAACTTCTGGGACGGCCGGGCCAACAACGAGTTCAACGGTCAGGACAACTGGGGCCCGCGCAACCCCAACGCCTACGTGCTCACGTGGGACGGCCAAGAGGTCGACCAAGAGCGCCTGCGGCTGAAGAACGCCAGCCTCGCCTCGCAGGCGGTCGGTCCGCCGAACAGCGACGTCGAGATGGCCTGCCGCGGCCGCGTCTTCGAAGACATCGCCGAGAAGCTGCTGCCGCGCCAGCCGCTCGCGTACCAGTACATCGCAGCGGACGACAGCCTGCTCGGCCCCTACGTGCAGCCGGGCGGCGTCGGCCTCGTGACGACCTACGAGGACCTGATCCGCAACGCCTTCCACGAGGAATACTGGGGCGCGCCCGACACGGCGACCTCGGCGGCCGGGGAGAGCGACCAGATGGTCCACAACTTCGCGATGTACTTCGGACTGGCGGTCATGGCCTACGAGAGCACGCTCGTCTCCGACGACACGCGCTACGACGACTTCGCGGAGGGCTCGATCTCGGCGCTGTCCAGCTCGGAGCTCAACGGCCTGAACATCTTCCTGGGCAAGGGCAAGTGCGTGAACTGTCACAAGGGCCCGGACTTCACCGGCGCGGGCTACGTGCTCCAAAAGGAGCGCAACGAGAGCGGCCTGGTGGAGCGCATGCGCATGGAGAAGAAGTTCATCGCGCAGTATGACAACGGGTTCTACAACATCTCCGTCGACCCGACCTCGTTCGACCTGGGCATCGGCTACAACGATCCGTGGGGCAACCCGCTGTCGTGGACGCGCCAATGGCTCGACTACCTCAACGGTGGCTCGACGCCGGTGGACAGCTTCCAGGTCGATCCGGCGACGTACGAGGAGCAGCTGCTGACCAACGACCCGTTCGCCTACGCGGGGGACCGCGACGCGGTCGACGGCGCCTTCAAGACGTCGGGTCTGCGCAACATCGAGCTGACGGGCCCCTACATGCACAACGGCAGCATGTCGACGCTCGAGCAGGTCGTCGAGTTCTACAACCGCGGCGGCAACTACGTCGGCAACGGCCAGAGCGACACGACCGGCTACGGCCCGAACCCGTCCAACCTCGACGCGGACATCCGCAAGCTGGACCTGACGGTGCAGGAGCAGGCCGACCTGGTGGCCTTCATGAAGGCGCTGACCGACGAGCGCGTGCGCAACGAGCAGGCGCCGTTCGATCACCCGTCGCTGATCATCCCGCACGGGCACAACCAGCCGGGCTGGTTCTACGACCTGGGTCCGCTCTACTCGACCGACAACATCCGGGTGCTCCCGGCGGTCGGCCAGGGCGGCCGTCAGGCGCTGGGCCTGAGCCCGCTGCAGCCGTTCGAGCGCGGCCTGAGGTAGGAACGCGCCGGCGCCGCGCGCTGCGCGGCGTCGGGCGAAGGCGTCCGGGGCGATGCCCCGTGACGCCGCGCGACGTGTGGTCAGGAGTGGGGGCCGGACTACACTGCAGGGCAGATGCGCTCTCCTCTGCTGTGGCTGGCCTTGACGCTGCACGTCGCGCTCGCGTCAGCCTACGCGTGGTGCACGCCGCACTTCGAGGGGCCGGACGAGAACAGCCACTACGAGTATGCCTGGCACCTGGCGAGCGCGCGCGCGCTGCCGCTGACCGCGTCGGTGCAGACGGCGAGGGGCCTGCCGCAGACCGAAGCCGCGGTGCTCGCGCACCATCCGCCGCTCTACTACGCGCTGCTGGCCGCTGGCATGGCCGCTGCGGGCGAGCAGGACGCTGTGTTCGCGCCGCGCCAGAACCCGGCCTTCGGGGCGCCCGGACAGGCCGGCGCGGCGCTGCACTTCCTGCACGAGCGAGCGCCTGCGCCGCTCCTCAACTGGCTTCGGATGGTCTCGGTGCTGCTCGGCGCCGCGACGGTCGTCGTCGTGCACCGGCTCGGGAGGGCCTGCTGTCCGCGCGCGCCGAGGGTCGCCGACCTCGCGGCGCTGCTGGTGGCGTGCCTGCCGATGTGGTCGGCGCTGCACGGCGTGCTGAACAACGACGTGCTGGCGGCGACGCTCTCGTCCTGGACCTTGCTCGCGCTGGTCCGGGCGCTGCAGCGCGAGCAGCTCCGGGCGCTCGACGGGCTGTGGCTCGGCCTCGCGCTCGGCCTGTCGCTGCTGACCAAGCTGACCACGCTCTACCTGGTCGGGCTGACGGGCCTGGTGGGTCTGCTGCTGTGGTGGCGCGGCCGCGCGCGCGCGTGGACGCTGCTGCTCACGGTCGGCGTCGCGGCGGCGGTCTGCAGCTGGTGGTTCCTGCGCAACCATGAGCTGCACGGCGACTGGCTGGGCATGTCGGCGCACGACGCCTCGTTCCAGCCGCTGCCGGCGGCGCTCCGCTGGCCCTACCTGCTGGGGCTCGGCGGGTCGGCGCCGGCGTTCGTGCCAGAGCTCTTCGGGTCGCTGTTCGGGCGATTCGGCTGGTTCTCGGTCCCGCCGCACCCGGCGCTGCCTTGGTGCGGAGCCGCGGTCCTGGGTGTGGCGCTGCTCGGGCTGCTGCAGGCGTGCTTCGACCACGAGGGCGCCCACCTGCCACGCCGCGTCTGGCTGCTCGGGCTCGCGTGTGCGGCGGTGTTCGCCGGCACGGCCTACTTCAACTTCACGTCCTACCAGCCGCAGTCGCGCCTGCTGTTCCCGGCCGTCGCGCCCGCGGCGGTCCTGGTGGCCGCCGGCCTGGTCCGGTTCTCGAAGGGCGCTGCGCTGCGTCGCGTCGGGATCCTGCTGCTGCCGGGGGTAGCGGTGGGGGTGTTCTTTGGCACGTTCGCGCGGCCGCTGGCGCCCGAGCTGGCGCCGGCGCCGGTGGACCATCGCAACCTCGTCGGCGGCGTGGTCGCGCCCGAGGTCACCCCGACGATTCAGTGGACCTCGGAGGGCGCCGGGACGCCGATCGCCGCTGCACCCACCTTGCGTTGGCAGGATCCGGGCGCTCCGGAGGGGACCCGCTACACGCTCTACGCGTTCGACGATGGCGGCCGGGTCTGGCTCGCGACGCACGAGTGGACCGCGGGCAACCTCGTCATTCAGGGCGACCGCTTCGTCGTGCCCGACCTCGTCTGGAGCTTCCTCCCCGTCGACGTCCCGCTGTCGCTGCGGCTGCGCCGCGTGCCCGCCGACGCGACCGCGCGACCCCGGGACCTCGCCTGCTCGCCGCCGCTGCCGATCACTCGCCGGCGACCCTGAGGCTGCCGAGCCCGGGCGGCCCGATCGCGGTCTTGGTCCACGGGCCCTCGACGAAGTCGACCCAGATGGTGTCGAACGGCGCGGCGCCCGTGGGCACGACGACCCGCGAGCTGCGCAGGCCGGCGATCGCGCGCAGGTCGATCGTCGGCGGCGGCGGCGGCAGCGCGACCTCTCCCACGACCTCGCCGCCGCGCAGGAACCGCGCCCGGAACGAGCCGACCCCCAGCACCTGCACGTCGAGGCGCGACGCCTTCACCGGCCGCCCGAACTCCACCGCGACGCCTCCCTCGTAGACGACCTTGACGGCGGGCTCGTCGAACCAGAACGCGCCGTCCTGCAGGGCGCGCGCGACCTCGCCTGCGGCGACCGCGACCCGCGGCGGCGTGTGGTAGTCCTCGGCGAGGAACCGCCGGAAGCCCTCGTCGTGCTCGCCGACGGCCATCGCGAAGAGCGCGGAGGGCCTGTCCCCGTCGAACAGGGGCGCGCGCGTCAGCAGCCGCAGGGCCTCGTAGTAGCGGCGCAGGCCCGGGTGG
>CAZTQF010000021.1:0-13102 GCA_964615255.1 uncultured candidatus Brocadiaceae bacterium
CCGCGACCACTTCGGCCGGATCTTCTTCAACCAGGCGCAGATGTCGTCGCGCCGGATCCCGCAGGTCGCGTGCGTGCTCGGCTCGTGCACGGCCGGCGGCGCCTACGTGCCCGCGATGAGCGACGAGAGCGTCATCGTGAAGGGCAACGGCACGATCTTCCTCGGCGGCCCGCCGCTGGTGAAGGCCGCGACCGGCGAGGTCGTGTCGGCCGAGGACCTCGGCGGCGCCGACGTGCACACGCGGCTGAGCGGCGTGGCCGACCACTTCGCCGAGGACGAGCCGCACGCGCTCGAGCTGACCCGCGCGATCGTCGCGCACCTCAACACCACCAAGCCCGGCCAGCTGGCGATGCAGGCGCCGGAGGACCCGCTCTACGATCCCGAAGAGCTGCTCGGCGTGCTGCCCAAGGACACCCGCACGCCCTACGACGTGCGCGAGGTGATCGCGCGCCTCGTCGACGGCAGCCGCTTCCACGAGTTCAAGCAGCGCTACGGCAACACGCTGGTCTGCGGCTTCGCCCACCTGCACGGCATGCCGATCGGGATCGTCGCCAACAACGGCATCTTGTTCCGCGAGTCGGCGCAGAAGGCGGCGCACTTCGTCGAGCTGTGCAACCAGCGCAAGGTGCCGCTGCTGTTCCTGCAGAACATCACCGGCTTCATGGTCGGCCAGAAATACGAGACCGGCGGCATCGCCAAGGACGGCGCCAAGATGGTGCAGGCGGTCGCGACCGCGCAGGTGCCCAAGATCACGGTCCTGATCGGCGGCTCGTTCGGCGCTGGCAACTACGGCATGTGCGGCCGCGCCTACGCGCCGCGCTTCCTGTTCACCTGGCCGAACTCGCGCATCTCCGTGATGGGGGGCGAGCAGGCCGCCGGCGTGCTCGCGCAGGTCAAGAAGGACCAGCTCGAGGCCAAGGGGCAGTCGATGTCTGCCGAGGAGGAGGCCGAGCTCAAGGCGCCGATCCTCGAGAAATACGAGACCGAGGGGCACCCGCTCTACGCGACGGCGCGGCTGTGGGACGACGGCGTCGTCGACCCGCGCCAGACGCGCAGCGCGCTGGCGCTGGCGTTCTCGGCGAGCCTCAATCAACCGATCCCCGACTGGCGGGCGCCGGTCTTCCGGATGTAGCGATGCGCGAGATCACCGACGACCTCACCGACGCTGGCCGCGAGCTGCTGCAGCACGTCGCCGAGCACAAGGCGCACGTCATGCACGTCACCGACGACGACGGCGTGCCGAAGTTCTCCTACACGATCGGCCTCTGGCACCACTTCGAGCAGCCCGAGGTGATCGTCTTCGGGCTCGACGTCGAGGCGGCCGACGAGCTGCTGCAGCGCGTCGTCGACGCCGCGACCGAGGGCGCGCGGTTCGCCCATGGCGAGAAACACGAAGGCCTGCTGGTGGGCTTCGCGGCGCGTTTCCTCGAGGTCCCCGACGAGGCGGCGCGCGCGCACTTGGGCGCTGCGACCTGGGCCTACCAGGACGCCGCCTATCGCTGCGTGCAGCTGGTCTGGCCCGACAAGGAGAAGCGCTGGCCCTGGCAGGACGGCGTGCGGCAGGGCTTCCGCGACGTGCAGCCCCTGCTCGGCCCGCGCCCGTGAGCGACGCGCCGGAGCGGTCGACCGGGCGCGCGCTTGGGAGCGCCTACTTCCTCGGCGCCGTGTTCGTCGGCTTCGTGGTCCTGCTGTGGCTGCGAGGCCTCGGCCGCCTGATGGTGCCCGCGCTGCTGATCGGCGGGGTCGTCTTCGGCGTCTACCGCTTCGTGAAGCTGGTCCGGGCGCCGGTCGACTGAGCGCGCGCGCGGACCTCGCGGCGGAGCTGCCCGCGGCCGTCGTCGCCGGCGCTCGCGAGCGTCACGTGGTCAACTTGATGTTGGACCTGCAGCGGCCCGTCGGCGAGCGGGTCGGCGAGGCTGTCCGCTGCGCCGAGGTGCAGCGCCACGGCCTGTCGCAGCAGCCGCAGGTGCGCGACGTTCCATCGCAGCTGCCGTTCGCACGCGTCGAGGTTGGGCGCGATCATCTGGGCGGCCTCGTTCGGCATGCTGGCGAGCGCGCCGAGCTCCTGCTCGAAGACGCGCTGGCGCGCGGGCCACGGGCGGTCCTCGGCGGCGCGGAGCCGCTCAGCGGTGCGCGCGAGCGCGAGGTAGGCGTCGGCGCACATCCAGCGGGCCGAGAACCCGTAGCGCCAGCCGCCGAGCCCGCACCAGTCCGTTGGATCCGGGACGGCGGTGAGCGCAGCCGCCAGCTGCACCAGCTCCGCGTCGAGGTCCAAGCTCGTCGGGAGCCGCGCGTCGATGCGTCTCAGGCCCGCGGCGAGCGCGCGGAGCGTGGCTTCGTCGACGCTGCGGAGCGCGTCGTCGGGCCAGGCGTCGACCGCGATGGCGACGATCGCCGCGCCGACCATCTGGTTGATGAGCACGCCGTCCTCGACGCACGCAGCGCCCATGGCCATGACCGCGGTGGTGATCCGGACCGCGTCGTGGCCGCGGCCTTCGTGGCGCGCGGCGCGCGCTTCGAACAGCGCGAGGTTCGCTGTGCGTCGGTAGGTCAGCAGGTTTGCGCAGCCGAAGGCCCGGTCGACGCGCGGGAACTCACGACGCACGCTGCGGGCCCCCGCCAGCAACGCGTCCACCACGGGGCGCCACGTCGGGCGCCGCGGCGCCTCGGCGAGCTGCGGATCGGTTGCCGCGAGCAGCGGTCGCACGTCCGCGTCGTCGTCGATCGCCTCGGCCAGCGCCGCCGCGCGCTCGTAGTGCGTGAAGGCGTCGTCGTCGATGGGCGCCGCATCGGAGGAGATCGAAGGTCTGGGGCGCGCCTCACGGCGAGCGCACAGCGCGTCACTCACGCGATCCATCTGAGCGACTGCCGCCGCGGCCTGCCTGTCGACGACAGCGGTCCCTGCCAGGCCCGCAGCGGTGACGATCGCGAGGAGGGTGAGCGCGCGGACTTGGTGGGGCTTCACCTCTTGGCTATCGGCACTCTGCGGCCACGGGCGCTACAGTGCATCGATGAAGTCGCTGCTCGTGACCGCCGTCGCCGTGGCGTCCATGGCGCCGTGTCTTTGGGACAGCGACACCTTGGACACCGAGCTGCGGGGGCTGCCCGAGGCCTTCGACCTCGTGGTCGGGAAGTGGCACCGGCACAGCGAGGCCTACTACCGCGACCGGGTCGAGCGGCTCAGCGCCGCCGCGGAGCTCTCCCTCGCCGAATGCGACGACCTCGCCGTCGCCTACGAGCACCTGGGCAGGCGTGACGACGCGGTCGCCGTCATGGCGCGCAAGGGAGACCTGCTCGCGGCGGCGCCCGACGCGGAGCATCAATACCGCTACCACGCCAACCTCGGGACGTTCCACGCGCACGCCGGGCGGTTCGAGCAGGCGCTCGCGGAGCTGCGCACGGCGGTCTCGCTCAACCCGGACGCGCACTTCGGGCGTGAGAACTTTCAGATCGAGCTGCTGGAGTTCGTGGCGGCGGCCAAGGTCGATCCGCAGCTCTGGAGCCGCTTCAGCTTCCTGCGCCATGCAGGCTATCGCGTGCGCGCGCACCTCGGCGCCGACGGGTTACGCTACGCGCCCGACACGTCGCGCGACTGGAGCGCAGACTGGAGCGGGGCGCGCGAGCTGGACTGGCAGAAGGCCTACAAGGCGGTCGCCGGCATGCTGCGCTTTGGCGGACGGGAAGGGCCGGAGCTCTACCGTTGCTTGGCGGAGCTGTTCTTGGCCAAGCAGCACCTCAACCTCGCGTGGTGGTCGCTGGAGCGCGCGATCGAGCGCGGCCATCGCGCCGCGGACCTGCTCCGCGCCGGCCAGCGCAGCATCGAGCGTCACTGGGCCGAGGCGCGCAAAATCCAGCGGACCGGACCCGTAGCGCCGACGCGCGCGCAGGTCGAGGACGCGCGCGCGCGGGCGGACGCGTGGGTCGCGGCCTTCCAGCGAGCGGAGGCCGCGGCGATCCGGCGCGGCGACGACGTGCAGGGTGACCTTGCGCTGCAGGCGCTGCTCCAAGCGGCGGACGCGGCGACTGGCGAAGGCGACGAGGGTCCTGGGGCGTCGTCTCGGGGGGCGTGGGCGCTCGGCGCGGGCCTCGCCGCGGGAGCGATCTTGCTGCTGCTCCGCCGCGTCCGGCGCGACCGCTGAAGTCGGGATACCCGCGCGCGTTTCTCGGCGCGCGGGCGCGTAGGCTCATCGGCATGAGCTACGAGACGCTGGAGATCGCGATGGACGGCCCGGTGCGGCACGTCCGCCTCAACCGGCCCGACGTGCGCAACGCGTTCAACGGAGCGGTCGTCGACGAGCTGACCCTGGCCTTCGAGGCGGCCGACGCGGACGACGCGACCCGAGCGGTGGTGCTGAGCGGCAACGGCAAGAGCTTCTCGGCGGGCGCCGACCTCGCTTGGATGAAGGAGCAGGCCGGCCTGCCGCACGCCGAGAACGCAGCCGGCGCCGAGCACATGGCCAGGATGTTCCTGACCATCGCGAGGTGCCGCAAGCCGGTGGTCGGCCGGATCCACGGCCACGCGCTCGGCGGCGGCTCGGGCTTGACCGCGGCGGTCGACGTCGCGGTGTGCACCGAGACCTGCGTGTTCGGCCTGACGGAGGTCAAGCTGGGCATCGTGCCGGCGGTGATCTCGCCCTTCGTCCTGCAGAAGATCGGGGCGGGGCGCGCGCGGACCCTGTTCTTGACCGGCGAGCGGTTCGACGGTCGCGAGGCGCAGCGCATCGGCCTCGTGCACCGCGCGGTCGCCGAAGCGGAGCTGGACAGCGCCGTGCAGGCGTCGATCGACGAGCTGCTGTCCGCGGGGCCCGCGGCGGTCGCCAGCGCCAAGGAGCTGATCCGCAACGTCGCGCACCTGTCGCTCGAGGACGCCGTCCCGGTGACCTCGAAGTGGATCGCGGACCTCCGCGCGACGGACGAGGCGAAGGAGGGCTTCACCGCGTTCCTGGACAAGCGCCGGCCAGGCTGGATGAGCTGATCAGCGTCGGTAGCGCGCGCGCTCGTGCGCCTCGACGGCGGCGCGGAGCTCGGCGAGGCAGCGCGGGTCGAGCGCGCGGCCTTTGGCCCGCGCCAGCAGCTCTCGCGGCGTCTCGCCGGGCATCCAGTCCAGCTGCGCGCGGCGGACGGCGCGCCGCAGCGCCGCGACCGAGGTCGGCGTGCTCTGGCGGCGTCGACGCAGCAGCCACCACGCGACGGCCGCCGCCGCCGCTGCGCCCGAGACGCCGACAGGGTGGTGGACGGGGAGCTGTAGGAGCGCGCGCAGCGCGCCCGCGCGGGCGGCGGCGTCGAAGTCGGTGACGCGAGCCCAGGCGGTCTCGAGCCACCGCCTGGTCTCGCAAAAGAATCCGCCGGCTTCGGCGGGGGCGCGGACTTCGGAAGCCGGCGTCGCGTCGAAGGTGTGCCACGAGCCGTCGGCGGCGAGCACCTCGACCCAGGCGTGCGCGTCGCGGGCGCGCGCGATCATCGCCGCGCCGTCGGCGCTGCGCTCGTGCACGAGGTAGCCGCCGACGAGCCGGCAGGGCACGTCCTCGGCGCGCAGGACCAGCGCGAGCGCGGTCGCGAAGTACTCGCAGTGGCCGGGTGCTGTGCCGAGCAGGAACTCCTCCAGGCTGGCGGCGAAGCCCGGCCCGCCGGGGAGCTGGTAGCGCCGGTTGGCCTGCAGCCACGTGCAGGCAGCCAGCGCGAACGCGAGGTCGTCGACGTCGTCCGGGAGCTCCGCGCGGAGCTGGCGCCCCAGCTCGAGCGCCAGCTGGGGCGTCGCCGACGACGGCAGCGCGCGGAAGCGGCGGTCCAGCCGGGCGGCGGGGCGGGGTCGCGGTTGCGCGAGCCCGATCCGGTAGGTCAGCGGCCCGCGCGGGGCGCCGGCGGCCTCGAACAACGCCAAGCTGCCCTCGGGCTGCGGCTCGAGCACTACGCCGCCGAGCCCTTCGGGCGCCAGGACGGACGACGCGAGCGGGAGCGTGACCCGCGCGCTCGCGCGGTCGTACTGCTGCACCCGGAGCGTCGCGCGGACCTCGCCCCGGGAATCTCGGCGCCACGTGCCGTCGCGCTGCTGGCGCCACGCGGCGTCGCTGCCGCCGCGGGCGTCGAGCCGGTCCCGTCGCTGCGGCACCCAGGCCTGGCCGTCGAAGGCCGCGAACGCGCGCGCGCGCCAGTGGGACGGCACCGACTCCAGCAGGCCGTTGTCGGGCGTGACGCGGAGCTGCACGGCGTCGCCGAGCTCGGCGCGCCCGCCGCGTTCGGGCTGGATCCGGTCGCCGAGCCCGGCCTGCAGCTGGCTGCCCAGCGCCAGGTTCTGCTGCATCCAGCCGACGCGCTCGAAGTCGCGCGGCCAGAACAGGAACAGCCCGACGGTCGCCGCGGTGATCGTCGCGATGCGCGGCACGCTGTCGCGCAGGATCGCCCGCGCGGTCCCGGCGTCGCAGCCGCGCCGGCTCAGCACGTGCAGCTGCAGCGCCGGGATGAAGACGAGGGTGTGCGCCCCGAACAGCAGCGACCACCACACGTCCGGCGCGAAGAAGCTGGTGACGAACGCGATCAGGAACGAGTTGAAGAAGATCAGGTCGGGGCGCTGCCGGTCGCCGAGGTTGTTGAGGAGGTGCACCTGACAGAGCACCGACAGCACGAGGCCGTCCTCGAGCATGTGCAGCAGGCCGGTCTCGACGGCGTGCTGCACCAGCAGGCCGAAGGCCACCAGCACGCAGGCGTTCCACGCGACGCGGTAGCTGGCGTGACGCTGCAGCCGACGGAGCCACGGCGCGGCCAGGGCGAGGCCCCACAGCGGCAGCGTCAGCGACGGCGAGACCGCGCCGGTCGCGGACACAAAGGCGAGGTCGCTCAGCGTCAAGAGCAGCAGCAGCGGGTGGAGGCGGTCGGTCATCGGCAGCCTCCGCGCGCGCCCGGCGGTCGCGGCGGGCCGCTGTCCGGAGGCAGCGGCGCGGCGGCGGCGAGCCAGCGCAGCGCCTCTTCGACGCCGCCACGCTCGGGGTCGACGGTCCAGTCCGCGCCCTGACTCAGGATCCGCGCCGGGGCGTCGTGGCGCGCCGCCAGCGCGAGGGTGGCGGCGCGCGAGAGCGCCTGCTCTAGCGCGTCGGCCGCCTGTCGCCGGTCGACCACCAGCTCGATGCAGGGCTGCTGCTCTCGCTCGCGCTCCTTGACGATCGCGCGGCCGCGGCGCGCGGTGGCCTTCCAGCTGACGTCGGAGACCGCGTCGCCGCTCCGAAACGTTCTCAGGCTGGCGACGGCGTCGCCGCGGCCCGCCGTCGCCGCGCCGCCGCTGTGCGTTCTGCTGCCGCGCCCGGTCGTCCCGTCGCGGTCGCAGGGTGCGGGCGCCGGATAGGTCACGACCTCGGCGCGGACCGGGACCCGCCGGCGGACGCGGAGCAGGCCGAACGGGAACCGCGACACCAGGTGCAGAGCGTCGAGCTGCTGCACGCCGCGCGGCTGCGGCGGCAGGTGGCCTTGGAGCGTCGCCTCTCCCTGGAGCATCGGAGCGTGCGCCAGCTCGGCGCGGCCGGCTGCGAGCCGCAGCTCGATGGCGACGTCGAAGCGCGCCCGACGCCCGGCCGCGAGGCGCAGCGTGACCGGGCGCCGGCACTCGGCAGCTGCGAGCTCGATCTGCAGGGACTCGACGCGGAGGCCGCCCAGGTTCTGCCACGCCCAGCACGCGCCGAGCGCGCCGAGGGCGGCGCTGAACGCCAGCAGCAGGAAGAACAGGTTGCTGTAGTCGGTCGCGAAGAACGCGAGCTCGAGCGCGACGAACAGCAGCACCCCCTTCACGCCGAGGGCTGTCGGTCGGATCGAGGCCGCGGTCCGCATGCGGCTACAGCGGCACGGTGACGGCGTCGAGCGCGTCCGTGACGATGCGCTCGACCTCGACGCCCGGTTCTGGCACGAGCCGGTGCGCGAGCGTCGCGACGGCGAGCGCCTTGAGGTCGTCGGGGAGCACGTGGTCGCGTCCATCGAGCAGCGCCCGGGCCTTGGCGGCGCCGAGCCACGCGAGCGCTGCGCGCGGGCTGGCGCCCAGCTGCAGCTGCGAGTGGTCGCGGGTGCTCTGCACGACGCGCAGCGCGTACTCCGCGACGGGGGCCGTGACCTGCACCTCCGCGCACCGCCGCTGCAGTTCGAGCAGCTGGGTCGGGTCCATCACGGGCTGGACCTCGTCCAGGCGATGCTCCGCGGCGCCGTCGACGTAGAGCTCCAGCTCAAGCTCCGGCGCGGGGTAGCCGAGTTCGACGCGGACGAGGAAGCGGTCGAGGGCGGCCTCGGGCACGGGGAACGTGCCGTGGAACTCGACCGGGTTGCGCGTAGCCAGCACCATGAAGGGGCGGCCGAGCGGCTCGGTGCGCCCATCGACGGACACCTTGCCGCTCTCCATCGCCTCCAGCAGGCAGGACAGCGTGCGCGGGCTCGTGCGGTTGATCTCGTCGGCGAGGACCAGGTTCGCGAACAGCGGGCCCGGCACGAAGCGGAAGGTGCCGCTGTCCTGCTGCCACACCGAGGCGCCGATCACGTCGCTCGGCATCAGGTCGTTGGTGAACTGGACGCGGCGGAATTCGCCGTCGACGCAGGCCGCGAGCGCCTTGGCCAAGAGCGTCTTGCCGATCCCCGGGATGCCCTCGACGAGCGCGTGGCCGCCTGCGACGAGCGCGCAGAGCAGGGGCTCGACTGCGTCCCCTGGGAGCTTGACGACGTGCGTCAGGTTGCGGGTCAGCAGGTCGCGCGCGCGCCGCGGGTCGGTCGTCGTCGGTGTGGCCGTCAAAGGAGTCCCCAAGGACTCTTCGGCAGCGTCGGTATCGGCGGTGAGCGGCGCGGCGAGAGCCGCGTTGCCATGGGTCTCAGGTCAGGACTGTGGCGTCTCGGGGTCGGCGGGGCGCACCAGGACGCGGAACCGATCGTCGGTGCGGAGGCCGTCGAAGTCGGGTTCGTCGAGCGCGAGCACGCGGTGGTCCGGGTTGATGCCGCACGCGACGCTCAGCGCGTCGACCGCCCGGTCGCGGTCGCCCGCGAGCGCGAGGTAGCACGCGAGGTTGAAGTAGGCGACGTCGTGCTTAGGGTCACGCGCGAGCAGCTGCTGGATGCAGCGGATCGCACCCTCGAGGTCGCCGACGCGGCGGCGACACCACGCCTCCGTGAGGTCGACCCAGGCGTCCTCTGGGTGCAGCTTGCTGAGCTCGTCGAGGCTCGCGAGCGCGTCGTCGAACGCGCCGAGGCGCGCGTGAGCGCGGGCCTGCAGCGAGAGCCCGCAGGCGCGCGCGTCGGGCTCTTCGAGCAGCGGGGTGATCAGCGGCAGGGCCCGCTCGGGGCAGCGGAGCTCGAGCCAGCCGTCGACCTCTTCGGCCAGCCTCTGCAGCGGCTTGGGCGTCGGGTAGTTCATCGATTCGAAGGAGAGGGCAGCGCGTCGACGCGCTGCCAGATCTCTGCGGCGACGTCGGTGAGGCGGTGGTCGCCGCCCTCGACGAGCCAGAGCTGCTTGTCGTTTGCGCGCATCGCGCCGAAGAACCGCTCGCTCGCGCGCGGTGGGATGACGTCGTCCGCGGTGCCGTGCACGATCAGCGTCGGCGCGCGGACGCGCGCAGGCAGCGCGGTCTCGTCCAGGGACGCGGCGTCCTCACGGACCGCCGGGTCAACGTAGAAGAGCGGCGCGCCGCCGAGCGCCAGGTAGCCGTGCTCGTCGAGGTGCGCGGCCAGCGACGGCATCAGCCCGAACGCCGGCGCGAGCAGCGCCAGGCGATCGAAGAGGTCCGGTCGCTGCGCGGCGGCGTGCGCCGCGACGAGCGCGCCCAGGCTCGAGCCGACGACGACGGCCGGGCCCGTGCGCTCCAGGACCTGGACGGCGTCGTCGATCAGCTGGCGGACCTTCACGCGCCCCAGCTCCCCCGAGGACTCGCCGTGACCGCGCATGTCGAAGCGCAGGAACCCTCGTCCCTGCCGCGCGGCGTGCGCGAGCAGCGACGCGCTCTTCTCGCCGGATCGGGTCGAGCCGAGCCCGTGCAAGAAGACGTAGGAGGGCGCAGCGCCGGATCGCTCGTCGCCGACGACGCGGCCGCCGCCGGCCACAACGAGGCAGAACGGCGTCGTCGCCACGGACTAGACGATCCGCTCGATCGCCTCGATCCTCACCTTGATGGGGCCCGACGGCGACGGCATCTCGCCGACCTCTCCGAGCTCCTTGCCGAGCAGGCCCTTGGCGAGCGGCGCGCGGTAGTTGATCGTGAAGTCGTCGGTGGCGTCCCAGGGGCCGAGCAGGCGGTACTCCAGCTTGTTGCCGGACTCTTCCTCGACCAGCGTGATCTTCTGCCCCGGCGCCACGGCGTCCTCGGGGATCTCTTGGTCCTCGATCAGCTTGGCGCTGCTGATCTCGCCGTCCATCTCTTGTGCGCGGCCGGTGAGGTTGCGCTGCTCCTCCATCGCCGACTCCCACTCGCTGTTCTCGGAGAGGTCGCCGAGCGAGGCCGCCGCGCCGATCGCCTGCGCGTTCTCGGGGATCTTCACGTCGACCAGGACGCGGTACTCCTCCTTGACCTTCTTCAACCCGCTCTGCGTGGTGAAGATGTACTCGTCCTTGTCCCACCAGGGCGTCTCCGGCTCGGCGAGGATGTCCGGGTAGAGCTTCGCCACCGTCCGGTCGAGGTAGGCCTCGACCTCTTGCGGGAAGTCCTCCCCGGCGCGGGCCACGATGCCCACGTACTGCGCGAGGTCTTCGCGCGAGATGCCGTCGCACGCGACGTCGAGGAGGCCGCGCTTGCCGGTCAACAGGCTCAGCAGGCGGTTGAGCAGGCGGCCGTGCAGCTGGTTGGACTTGCGGTCCTCGTTGAGCACGCGGCCCAGGTGCAGCAGCACGCGGACCATGGTCACGGCATCTGGGCACGCGCTCTGATCCTTGAAGACGCCGTCGCTGAAGTACTTGCCGAGCAAGTAGGTCATCAGGGGGTGGCGCTTGGGGTAGGGCGCGACGCGGTCCCAGAGCGACAGGATCGCAGGGCCGTGGCCGGTCTCGACCAGCTTGTCGGCGACCTTCTCGACGATCGTCGCGGGCCAGCCCGTGAGCGTCCCGATGCACTGGTCCGCCCAGTCCCCGCCGAGCGCCTGCGGGAGCAGGTTGACGGCGTGTTCGCGGGACGCCTGCGTCGCGAGCAGGTCGATGCGGGTCGGCTGGAGCTGCCCGCCCTCTTCGAGCAGGAGCGCGCGGAGCTCCTCGGCGGCGCTGACGGAGGCCTGCTTGCCGTGCTCCTCGAGGAACAGGATGCCGTCGAGGATGTGGGCGTGGCTGATGTCGGTGTCCGGATCGCTCTGCTTGGACTGCAGCGCGTTCTCCATCGTCTCGGCTGTGAGCTCGAGGATCTGGGCGCGGACCTCCGGGTCCTCGGAGCGCTTGAGGTACTCGCGGAGCACGGCGACGCGCTCGCCGAGGTCGTTCTGGTGGTGCAGGGACGCGCGGGCCTCGTCGACGAGGCTCACGGGCTTCTTGCGCAGCACGAACACCGGGCGCGTCGGCGTGCCCTCGACCTTGAGCCACGGGTCCTTGGTCGCGGCGGTCTTGGCCTTCTTCCACCAGGACGCCCACTTCTTGGTCTCGATCACCGAGCCCGCGAGCTCCTTCTTGACCTGGGTGCTGGTGATGGTGCCGCGGTAGAGGTTCGCCGCCCGGCGGATCAGCCGCGCCGGGGTCTCAGCTGCCTCCTGCTGCAGCTTCTCCATGCCCAGCAGCTTCATCGCGCGCAGGTCGTCGGCGGCCAGCGGCTTGAAGCTGTCGAGCAGCGTGTCCAGCGGGAACGGCGATCGCCGGCCGGTGCTGAAGTGCACCGTGATCTCCTGCGTCTCGGCGTCGAAACCCTCGACGATGCCCTCGCCCCAGCCGGCGCCGTGGTAGACCACGTGCCCTTCGGTGTAGCGCCGGAGCTGGTCGAACTCGAGCACCGCGCCGACCGTGGCGTTCGACAGGCTGGAGCGCTGCTTGAGCACGGGCAGCCACGCGGCGTCGCTGTAATGGTCGTCGATCAGCTCGACGACCTTGCTGACCAGCGCGTCGTTGTGGGCGCTGCTCTGCATGGTGCGGAAGCCGAGCTCCATCGCGGCCTGCTTGTCGCCCTTGCCGACGAGGCTGTCGATCATCGCCGTGGCCATGCCGAGCGCCTTGCTCGCCATGTCGTGATCACACAGGGCGTCGAGCGTGTCGGCGTAGTGGGGGATCTGCTCGGCGTCAGGGGCGCCGACCGCCTGGTTCCAGGCGGCCTCGAGGTCGTCGAGGTTCTGAGAGCGGGCTAGATGGACCAGTTCGTGCGTCAACTTCGGACCCGTGTGCAGGCGTGAGCGGCGGAAATCGGGCGGGAGACGATACCTGCTCCCGCCGCGGCCCGCCACCGTTCCGTGGACGATCCGCCCTGTGCGCGCCCCTTCGGTGGCGCGCGGTGAGGCCCGACTTCGCTACTCCGCGAGGCGGGCGATCAGCGTGTGCACGTCATTCGACGAGCAGGACTCGTCGTAGGCCGACAGCGGGATCTCGTCGAGCGAGTCTTCGTCGGCGACCAGGATCACGTAGAACTCCTGCCCGTACTGCGCGCGGAAGGCGATGATCTTCTTGAGGATGGGCGCCTTGGGGTCCTCGACCGCCTCGATCACGACGCCCTTGCCCTCGCGGCCGCGGCCGCGCAGCACGATCATCGGGGCGTAGGCCGCCACCATCTTCTCGTCCTCGTAGCGGATCTCGTAGTGCCGCGGGCTGTGGCTGTGCACGACCCCTGCGATCCCGAGTCGGTGGCACAACTGCTGCTCGAGGCGGTTGGACAGCAGGCGGCCGCCGCAGCGGCCGAAGCCGCCGCCCCCGCCGCCGTGCGCCATCAGCGGGTCGTCGTCGTCGACGCTCGCGACCGCTCGGGGCAGGAAGATCGACCGCTCCTTCGCGGGCTTGGCGCGAGACTTACGCGCAGCAGGCGGCGTCGCGACCTTGGCCGAGGCCTTCTTGGCGGCCGGCTTCTTCGCGGGCGCCTTCTTGGCGGCCGGCTTCTTCGCGGGCGCCTTCTTGGCGGCCGGCTTCTTGGTGGCGGTCTTCGTGGCGGCCGGCTTCTTCGCGGGCGCCTTCTTCGCGGCGGTCTTCTTGGCGGTC
>CAZTQF010000022.1:0-12822 GCA_964615255.1 uncultured candidatus Brocadiaceae bacterium
CGCGCTTGAGCTCCTTTGCGTCGGGCTCGTTCGCCTTGGGCAGGATCACGCGGCTGAGGCCGAAGTTCTTCGCGGCGAGCACCTTCTCACGCACACCGCCGATCGGCAGCACCTCGCCGACGACCGTCAGCTCGCCGGTCATCGCGACGTCGGTCGGCGCGGGCTGGTCCGTCAACGCCGACAGAAACGCGCACGCGATCGCGATGCCAGCCGACGGCCCGTCCTTCTTGATGGCTCCGGACGGGAAGTGCAGGTGCAGGTTGCTGCCGTCGAGCTCCTCGACGTCGACGCCGAACCGGTCCGCGCGGCTGCGCAGGTAGCTGAGCGCGAGCCGCGCCGACTCGCTCATGACGTCGCCGAGGCTCCCGGTCAGCTGCAGCGAGCCCTTGCCGGCGCTCCGGACGGCCTCGACGTAGAGCACGTCGCCGCCGACGGGCGTCCACGCGAGGCCCTGCACGACGCCGGGCAGCGCCTGCTTGCGACGGTCCTCCGCCCGGAACCGCGCGCGGCCGAGCAGCGCTTCCAGCTCGGCCAGGCTGAGTCGACCCGGCGGCTTCTTGTTGGTCGCGACCCGCTTGGCCACCTTGCGGCAGAGCCGTCGGACGACCTTGTCCAGGCCGCGCACCCCGGCTTCGCGCGTGTAGTTCGGGACCATGCGCTGCCAGACCGGCAGGGTCACCGACAGGTGCTTGGGCTGCAGGCCGTGACGCTCGAGCTGCTTGGGCAACAGGTGCCGGCGACCGATCTCGACCTTCTCCTCGAGCAGGTAGCCGGGGATCTCCAGGATCTCCATGCGGTCGCGGAGCGGCTCCGGGATCATCGACAGCACGTTCGCCGTCGCCAGGAACATGACCTTCGACAGGTCGAAGGGCACGTCGAGGTAGTGGTCCAGGAAGGCGTGGTTCTGCTCGGGGTCGAGCACCTCCAGCAGCGCCGAGCTCGGGTCCCCGCGGAAGTCGCTGCCGAGCTTGTCGAGCTCGTCGAGCAGGATCACCGGGTTGTTGGTCCCGGCCGCCTTGAGGCCCTGCAGGATCCGGCCGGGCAGCGCCCCGATGTAGGTGCGGCGGTGCCCCTTGATCTCGGCCTCGTCGCGCATCCCGCCGAGCGAGAAGCGGAAGAACTCGCGTCCCATGGCCCGCGCGATGCTGCGACCCAGGCTGGTCTTGCCGACCCCGGGCGGGCCGCTGAAGCAGAGGATCGACCCCGCGTTGTCGGGCCGCAGCTTGCGGACCGCGAGGAACTCGAGGATGCGCTCCTTGACCTCTTCGAGGCCGTAGTGGTCGTCGCGCAGCACGCGCGCCGCGCGCGCGAGGTCGGCGTGGTCCTTGCTGGACCGCGACCAGGGCAGCGAGGTGAGCCAGTCGAGGTAGTTGCGGATGACGCCGTACTCGCCGCTCTCGACCGGCGTCGTCTTCATCCGCGTCATCTCCTCGTCGGCGCGGCGGCGCGCGGCGTCGGGCATGCCGGCGTCGTCGATCGCCTGCTCCAGCCGCTGCTGCTCGAGCGTGCGCGGGTCCTGCTCCTCGCCCAGCTCGCGCCGGATGATCTTGAGCTGCTCCTTGAGGAAGTACTCCTTCTGGGCCTTCTCGGCCTTCTCGCGGATCTCGTCCTGGATCTGCTGGTCGAGCGCGGCGACCTCGTTCTCGGCCATCGCGAACTGCAGCGCGAGCTCCAGCCGCTCGGCGACGTCGGCTGCCTCGAGCAGCCGCTGGCGGTCCTCGACCTTGCGGACCACGCCGGCGGTGAAGTCCGAGAGCTGGCCAGGGTCCTCCACGTTGAGCAGCGCCGTCGCGAAGCCGCTGTCGGCCTGCTCCTGCATCTGGGCGAGCTGCTGCAGCTGGGCCTGGAGCAAGCGGAACATCGACTCGGCCCGAGGCCCCTGCGCCGGGATCTCGACGAGCTGCTGAACGCGGACGAACAGGTGCGGCCGCTCGCGCACGACCTTGACCCGCCGCGCCCGCCGCACCCCCTGGGTCATCGCAGACTGGCTGCCGTCGGGCAGCTTCAGCGTCTTGACGATGCGGGTGATCACGCCGACCTCGTGCAGGTCGTCGGCCGACGTGGCGTCCTCCTGGTCCGGGTCCTGCTGCAGCACCAAGAACAGGTAGCCGTTGTTCGCCTCGGCCTTGGCGACGACGTCGCGCGCCGCCGACGAGTCGAGCAGCAGCGGCATCATCAGGCTGGGGAACGGCACCGACTTCTGCAGCGGGAACACGAACATCGTGTCCGGCACCGCGTCTTGAACGACGACCGAGTTGGCGCCGGACTCCGTCTCGACGACCAGCGAGGGCCCGCCGCGGTCGTCGTCAGCTGGCGCGCCCGCTTCGGCCTCGCCAGCCTCGGGGTCGCTGTCGTCCGCGAGGCCGTCGGCGAACTCTTCGTCGACGGATTCGTCCGCAGGGTCGTCACCGTCCTTGGGGCGCGCGTCGCTCATGCCGACTTTGTAGGCGCTGCTCCCCCACAAAAAAATGAGGGCGCACGGTTCGCCGCGTGACACCACGCAGTCCGCGCCACCACCCCTGCCTGCCCCAGGATTCGGGATGACGGCGCGGGTCCAACGAACCGTGCGCCCAAGTGAAGTTGCGGATGCATGACCCGCGCGACACACGCGGGAGCCTCGACCCGACCCTGCCTGCCCCAGGTATTCGGGACGGACCGAGGATGTTTCGACACCCATGCACCCGCGGCGGAGCGTCGGCAGGCGAGCCGATGGGCTCGCCTGCCGGTCTCCACCGAAGGCTAGTCAGAACTGAAAAGAGCGCGGGGGTTACGCGCGCGTCGCGACGCGACACACGGCAGATTTCACTATCTCGATGACAACAGTCGGACCCGGACCACAGCGCCGCTCTCGGAGGGCTCGGTGGCGAGGTAACCGGTGTGCCGCCGCGGCAGCGAAGAGAAGTCGACGTCCTCGCCGCCGAACGCGGCCGCGAGGTGGGAAAAGACAGGGCCGAGGTCCAGGTCGAAGAGACCTGCGACCTGCTCCCCACCGATGGACTTGACGGCCTTGGCGACGGACGCGTCGCGCCGGCCACGCCTGCCCTTCTGCCCGAGCTCTTCGAGGAGCTGCTCGAGGGCCTCACGGCGGTTGGCGAACAGCAGCGCGTCGTCGTGGACGGCCACGTAGGCTGCCAGGGCGCGGTCCCGGCCCCAGAGCTTCAGCATCCCGCGCGCCCGTCGGCTGCGCTTCGCGCCTGCGTCGAGCAGCTCGCCGATGCCGTTGTCCTCCACGACGCGCCGGATGTCCGAGAACAGGTCCTGGGCCTTGCTGCGGCTCTTCGCGCGCACCGAGTAGATCGGCGCGACGGACGCGTCCCCTGCGCCGTCCTCGCTCAGGTGCAGCTGGACCGTGCCCCGGGACGCGAGCCGGCTGAGCACGTTGCGCTCGAAGTCGAGGCCGAAGTCCCGGAACGCGTCGCGCAGGTCCCAGTAGAGGTGCGAGGTCTTGCGGCTGTGCGAGGCGACGGCGCGCAGGTCGACCGAGACCACGAGGCCGCCCAGGCCCGCTCGCGGCAGCTCCCGCAGCAGCTCCTTGGCCGCCACCGGCTCGGTCGAGGCGAACCAGCCGTCGATCTCTCGGCCGCCGGCCGAGTCCGAGTCGAACTCGAAGTCGAGCAGGAGCGAGGCGGAGAAGTCCCCGTCCCCACGCGCCTCCGGCACGATGCTAGCCATCAGCGACCGCGCGGAGCTCAGCCCGCTGGACGCGAGCAGCTCTGCGTGCGCGCCGGACATCGAGGACTGGAGCCGCTTGCCGAGGCGCTGCCAGTCGCTGAACGCCAGCAGCGATCCCGACGGCAAGTCGAGGCGCTCGCGGAGTCTCAGGAAGGCCGGGCTGTGCGACAACACCTGCCGCGCCCCGCCCGCGCTCGTCCCTCCGGCCAGGGGCTCCAGCACCTCGCGCATCGCGCGGGCGTCGTTGCCGACGACGAAGTCGTCTCCGACGAGCGCCATCTCGACGGTTTGGCCCGGGCCGCTGTCGCGACCGCCGCGGAGGGTGTAGGTCTGATGGCCGCCCAGCTCACGATTCGGCGCCGCGAGCGCGTCGGTCTCGCGGAACACGAGCCGCAGCCGATCCGCCTGGTCGTGCTCCAGGCGAGCGCGCAGGATCAGCAGCGGCGTTCCGCTGCGGCCGACGATTCCCGTCAGCGCCAGCTCGATCTCACCGGCCCCACGGCGGAGCATGCCCCGGACCATCGAGAGGGCGCGGCTGGAGCCGCCTGCTTCGCTGCCGCCAACCGACGCCTCTCCGCGGAACAGCACGTCGAGGGAAGGGTCCGCGAGCAGGTTGCGGACCGAGGCTTGCTCAGGCTCGCCCGCGTCGGGCGCGGGCGCGTCGAACCGAACATAGGCATACGGCCGCTCGACCGTGTCCAAGAGCCTCGGCGCGGACACCGCGCCCACGCGATCTTCCTGGCTGCACAAGGCAGCGGAGATCAGCAGGAGCGGGAGCGAACGCCACGTCATCGCTCGCCGTGAGAGCAAATGCAGTGCCTCAGCCATGATTCCCCTTAACTGTTCACTTACAGAGACTTACATCCGCGCCATGCGACGCGGGCGCGTGCGCAAGACGCACACGTGCGCGGATTCCGCACACTCTATCTCAGCTCGGGCGACGGCCGGCCAGCTTGTCGTAGAGGGTCCGGCGCCCGATGCCGAGGGCGCGCGCGGCCTCGGCCTTGTTGCCACCGGCGCGCTCGAGCGCGCGATCGATCGCCCACTGCTCGAGCGACGCGAGGTCTCTCGGGACGTCCTGCCGGGCCGACGGCGCTGCCTCCGGCGTCAGCCAGTCCGCGCGCAGCGCGGCGCCGCCGCCGAGCGCCCAGACCTTTTGCAGCTCGTTGCGGAGCTCGCGCACGTTGCCGGCCCACCAGCGCGCGCGGAGCGCCTCGACGAAGTCCTCGGGCAGCTCCGGCACGGCGACGCCGGGCTCGGCAGCGAACGCAGCCAAGAACGACCGCGCGAGCAGCAGCAGGTCGTCCCCGCGTTCGCGCAGCGGCGGCAGGTGCACGGACACCACGGCGAGGCGGTAGTAGAGGTCTTCTCTGAGGCGGCCCTGTGCGACGGCCTCGAGCGGGTCCCGGTTGCTCGCCGCCACGATCCTGACGTCGAACGGCCGCTCGACGTCGCTGCCGACAGGCCGCACGACCCGTGCTTCGATGGCGCGCAGCAGCTGCGCCTGCAGCTCGAGGTCCATCTCGGTCACCTCGTCGAGGAACAGCGTGCCGCCGTCCGCGCCGCGCATCAGGCCCGCGCGCTCCCGGTCCGCGCCCGTGAACGCGCCCTTGGTGTGCCCAAAGAGCTCGCTCGCAAGCAGGTCGCCTGCGATCGCCGCGACGTTGACGCCCACGAACGGCCCGCCGCGCCGCGGCCCCGCCTCGTGCAGCGCGCGCGCGGCGACCTCCTTGCCGGTGCCGCTCTCGCCGGTCAGCAGCACGCTGAGGTCGGTGCCCGCGATCCGGTCGAGCACGTGCAGCGCGCGGCGCAGCGCCGGCGAGTCCCCCACCACGCTCGCGAACGGGTGCTGGAGCTCGCCGCGGCCTGGCACCGGCGCGTCGTCGGCGAGCACCCTCGCCTGCGCCTCGACCGTCGCGCGCAGCCCCGCGTTCTGCTCGGAGAGCTGCTTGGCCTGCGCGCGGTTCTCTGCGAGCAGGTCGTGGAGGTGGAGCACGATCGCGCCCTGGTCCGCGAAGGCGGTCAACCACGGCAGGTCGTCGTCGCCGAACGCGCCGCTCTGGAAGCGGTGGTCGAGGTAGAGCACCCCGAGGACGCGCTCCCCCACGCGCAGCGGCGCGCAGAGCACCGAGCGCAGCTGCAGATCGGCGACGCTCTGCGATGCCGACAGCGCGTCGTGCTGCGCGTCCTCGCTGAACACGCCGTCGCCCCCTGCCAGGACGCGCGCGACGATCGACGACGACACCTTGCGGGCCGCTGACGAGACCGGCTCCCGGTCGAGGCTGCGCGCGACGTCGACGGCGAAGCCCTCGCCCGCTGCGCGACGGATCAGAAAGCCGCGCTCGGCGCCGAAGAGCCGGACGGCCGCGTCGACCAAGACCGTGAGCACGGCCCGGCGGTCCTCGACCAAGGCGAGCTGGCGGTTGAGGTCCAGGATCGCGAGCCAGCGCTCGCGCTCGGCGTCGCGCCCGTCGCCGCGCAGGCGCTGCAGGAAGTCGGCCCAGCGCGGCACGTCAGCGCTCCAAGGCCTCGCGCAGCGCGCCCACCGCCATGCGCTCCGCGTGGCGCTCGTGTCGCTGCAGACCACCGCGCGCCGCGAGCCCCTCGCGCAGCACGCGCTCGACGTCGTCGACCGGCACGTCGACCAGCACCTCCGCGCACAGAGCAGCCAGCGCCATCGACGCCGGGCATCCGCTCGCGCGCCATCGCACCGCGCGCACGACGTCGCCGACGCGCTGGACGCTCAGCTCCATGCGGTCACCGCACACCGGGTGCTCGGCGTAGCCACGCGCAGCGTCGGCCAGCTCGCCAACGCCCGCGCCGCGCTCGAGCAGCGCTCGGAGACCGGCCGCGACCATCAGGGACGGGCGTCGAGCCCGGTAGGCGCCGCGGGCGGCGTCGCGACGGGACCGGCGCCGTCGAGCATGACGAACTCGTTGGCGAAGAAGCTGCAGGCGCTCGCGCCGGCCAACAGGAACAGCAGCGCAGCGGCTCGCGCCAGGGATCGTCTCGATCGGTTCATCCGGAGGCCTCCGTCTCGTCGGCGAACATCCGCGCGAACGTCTCCCGTCGGCGGACGAGCGTCGCCTTCCCGCCGTCGACCAGCACCTCTGCAGGCTTGGGACGGGAGTTGTAGTTCGACGCCATGCTCGCACCGTACGCCCCGGCGGCGAGCACCGCCAGCAGGTCGCCCTCGTCGAGCTCGGGGAGGACGCGCCGCCTACCCAGGAAGTCCCCCGTCTCGCAGACCGGCCCGACCACGTCCACGACCTGCTCGGCGCGCTCCGGGCGTGCGCAGACGGGGACGATGGGGTGCTCGGCCTGGTAGAGGGCGGGCCGCATCAGGTCGTTCATCGCCGCGTCCACGAGCACGAACCGCGAGCGCCCTTGGGACTTCGTGCCCAAGACGGCGGTCAGCAGCAGGCCCGCGTCGCCGACGAGGTAGCGGCCGGGCTCGACCACGGGCGTCCAGCCGCGCCGCTCGAGCTCGGGGAGAACCGCGTCGGCCACCGACCGGACGTCGAGGGGCGCGCCCTCGCCGTAGGAGATCCCGAAGCCGCCGCCGAGGTCGTAGTAGCGGACGCCGCGCCCTCTGCGCTCGTCCTCGTCGACGAACGCGAGCACCTTCTGGAGCGCCTCCTGATAGGGGCGGGCGGAGTGCAGCTGGCTGCCGAGGTGGACGTGGTAGCCGACCAGCTCGAGCCACGGATCGGCCTGGATCGACGACACCACGTCGCCCGCGCGCGCGAGCGCGACGCCGAACTTGTTCTCGTCCTTGCCGGTGCTGATGTAGGCGTGGGTGTCGGGGTCGACGTCGGGGTTGAGCCGCAGCGCCACGCGCACGCGCTGCCCGGCGGCCGCGCCGGCCGCGGCGAGCGCGGGCAGCTCATGGGGCGACTCGACGTTGAAGAACAGGATGCCCGCCGCGGCCGCCGCCTCGATCTCCCACGGCTGCTTGGCGACGCCCGCGAAGACCGCGCGCGCCGTCGGCAACCCGGCGACCCGGAGCCGCTCGAGCTCCCCGCCGCTGACGAGGTCGAACCCGCAGCCCTCGCCGTGGAGCAGGCGCAGCACGTGCAGGTTGGAGTTGGACTTCACCGCGAAGCACACCTCTGCGGCCGCCCCGAAGGCCTCGCGGACCCGCCGGACCCGACCGCGCACGGCGGCCGCGCTGTAGACGTAGAGCGGCGTCCCGTAGCGCGCTGCGAGCGGCGCGAGCGCGACGTCCTCGCACCAGAGGGCGCCGTCACGCAGGTGGAACTCGGGCGAGCCCGCGCCCGGACAGGGCTCCGTCAGGACCATCGGTCGCTCAGACGGCGCGCGCCGTCAGCTCCTGCTTCAGCCGGTCCAGGACCTGGACGTGGATCTGGCAGATGCGCGACGCGGACAGCCGCAGGCGCTGCGCGACCTGGCGGCCGGTGAGCCCGTCGAGGTAGTGCAGCTTCAGCACCTTCCACTCGATCGGGGCGAGGCGCCGGCGGACCAGCTCGAGCAGCTCCTGGCGGTCGAGCGCGTCGATCGGCGACTCCACCGCGTCGTCCTCGAGCTGCTCGCAGCGCGCCTCGTCCGCGTCTCCCTCGCGCCAGTGGACCGAGCGGATGACCTTGCTCTCCGGGCAGCGCAGCAGCGCCTCCTCGGTCACGCCCATCTCCTCTGCGAGCTCGCTGGCGATCGGCTCGCGCTCGAGCTGCATGCGGAGCTTCGCGCGCGCCGCGTCGCGCTCGCGGACGCGCCGACGGAACAGCCGGGGCAAGAAGTCCATGTGGCGAAGCTCGTCGAGCATCGCCCCGCGCACCCGGATGCGCATGAACGCGGCGAACGAGTCGCACCGCTCGGGCTCGAACGTCGAGACGGCCTGGATCAGGCCCCAGATCCCGGCGTGGGTCAGGTCCTGGATCTCGACGCTGCGCGGCAGCCGCGTCGCCAGCGCGCGCGCCATCGACTCCACGTCGGCGCGGTGTCGCTCGACGACCTGGTCCAGGATCTTGCGCGAGCGCCGGAGCCGGTAGCGTTCGAGCAGTTGCTCGGTCGTGACGTCGGAGGTGCCTGCCTGCGAAGGCGGACGACGATCACGGGCAGCGGGTTTTCCTACCATGTAGTCCCTGCAAACAGGCGAATCCGTCGGAAGGTCGACCGGACCCGGTCCCCAACCCCGCGCTCGGAGCAGCGGCAGCTACCGCGCGACGTCGCCCTGTCGATCCGCGCGCGCACGAGGGCGAGCGCGAAGATCCGGCGCCGCAGCGCGACGCGTCACGAACACCTGCAGACGCGCGGTCGCACGCCGCGTCGTTTCGCCGCGCGCCGCTCGGGGCGCGCGACCATCGGGACGCGGGAGAAGACGACGCGCGCGCTCGCGGAGACGAGACACGAACCGTTGCTTCGATTGCGAAGGAGCGAACGCGCGAACGGTAGCACGAAGTTCGCTCGCGACGCAACGCTCGGAACACAGTTCGCGCGACGTTGTCGCGCGCGTCACGCGTCGACGTCGCGCACCTCGAGGCGCAGCTGCTGCAGCACAGCGCGCTCCGCCGCGCGCATGCGACGACGCTGTGAGGTCTGCTTGTCGTCGTAGCCCAGCGTGTGCAGCAACCCGTGCACGATGTAGAGCGCGACCTCGGCGCGGATCGTCGTGCCGTTGGCGCGCGCCGTGCGCCGCGCGGTCTCGACGCTCACCACGACCTCGGCGCCGCCGTCCATCTCGAACGACATCACGTCCGTCGCCGTCGGGTCCCCCAGGAACTCCTCGTGCAGCCGCGCGATCTCGGCGTCGTCGGTGAGCAGCAGCGAGACCTCCCACTCCGGCCGCGACGCGAACGCGAGCGTCGCTTCGACGACGCGTTCGACCAAGGCCCGCTCGGTGCGCGGCCGGTACCTGTCGACGAGCTCGAGCACGCGCTAGTCCTGCGCGTCCACGTGGTTGCGGTCGAACTCGCCGTACGCGGTGACGATGCGGCCGACCACCTTGTGCCGGACGACGTCCTTCGCGCTGAGCCGCGAGATGCCGATCCCTTCGACGCCGTCGAGCCGGCGCAAGGCGTCGCTGAGGCCCGAGCGCACGTTGCCCGGCAGGTCGACCTGGGACGGGTCGCCGGTGACCACCATGCGCGAGTCCTCGCCGAGGCGCGTCAGGAACATCAGCATCTGCTGCACCGTGGTGTTCTGCGCCTCGTCCAGGATGACGAAGGACTGGTTCAGCGTCCTGCCGCGCATGTAGGCGAGCGGACAGACCTCGACGACCTCGGTCTCCAGCCAGCGCGCGCGCGTGCGCGGGTCGAGCAGGTCGGAGAGCGCGTCGTGCATGGGCCGCAGGTAGGGGTCGATCTTGGCCTGGAAGTCGCCGGGCAAGAAACCGAGCTTCTCGCCGGCCTCGACGGCCGGGCGCACCATCACGAGCTTGCGCACCCCGCCCTGCTTCATCGCCTCGATCGCCTTGGCGACCGCGAGGTAGGTCTTGCCGGTGCCCGCGGGGCCGACGCCGAAGACGACGTCGTGCCGCTCGATGCAGTCGAGGTAGCGCTGCTGCCCCTCGGTCCGCGCGCGCACGACGGCGCCGCCCTTGGGCCGCTGCCGGGCTGCGGACGCGGCGTCCGGCTCCTCCGAGCCGGGCGAGACACCCAGCGTCCGACGCAGCTGCGCCGCGACGTCCTGGGTCGAGACCTTGTGCCCCTGGCGCATGCGGCGCAGGCACTCCTCGAGCACGCCTCGCACGACCGCGACGTGCTCGTCGTCACCGAGCAGTCGGAGGCTGCCGTCGCGCGCGAGCACGCTGACGCCGTGCAGCTCGCGGATCAGGCGCGCGTTGCTGTCGAGCGGCCCGAGCAGGGTGCGGGCCTCCTCGACCGCCTCGACCGGGATGCTGATGTCCGCGTCGCTCATCTGCCGCGGAGTCTAGTGTCGCCCCTCCGAGAAAGACGGAGAAAGTGCGCCCGCCCGGAGCCGATCGCTCAGGTCAGGCGCACCAGGACCAGGAACCACGCGCAGAACGAGAACAGCAGGCTGTCCACGAGGTCCAGGATCCCGCCGTGGGCGGGCAGCAGCGTCGAGCTGTCCTTGGCGTCGCACCGCCGCTTGAGCAGCGACTCGATCAGGTCGCCGGTCTGGGTGGTGAAGTTGAGCACGACGCCGGTGAGGAGCGCGCCCCACACCGGCAGGTCGAGGCGGTCCCCGATCATCGGCTCGTTGAGGAGGTGCGCGAGCGCCACCGAGGTGGCGAGGCTGCCGAGCGCGCCCTCGATCGTCTTGCCCGGGCTGATGTGCGGGATCAACTTGTGCCGGCCGAGCAGCCGGCCGAAGCAGTAGCCGCCGATGTCGCCGCCCTTGCAGATCAGCACCACGTAGAGCAGCGAGGGCAGGCACCGAAAGCACGTGCCCATGGCCAAATACATCGGCCACGCCACCATGATGAACCCCAGCAGCGTCGCGCCTTGACGCTCCAGGCCGTGGTGCATGTCGTCGCGGCCGAGCGAGCGCAGCGCGAGCGGGAAGAGCAGCAGCAGCGTGCCGGCCACCAGCGGATACAGCTCGTTGTCCAGGTCGGCCCAGCCGAAGGCGAACGCGCTGCCGAGCAGGACCGCCGTGGCGACCACCAGCGTCTGCTTGCCGACCGCGAACCCGCCGCCGCGGAGCAGCCCCGCGAACTCCCACGCGCCGCCGATACCCAAGAGCCCGAGCAGCCCCGCGGAGAGCGCGCCCTGCTTGACGCCGAGCACGCCGCTCAGGTCGAGCCAATAGACCCCGCCGACGATCGCGAGCATGGTCGGCGCGAGCACCGCGCGCGTCTTGAGGTCGCTGGCCATCAGAGCACCTTGCCGAACTTGCGGACGCGCCTGCCGTAGTCACGGAACGCCTCGTGGAGCTGCTCCTTGCCGAACTCCGGCCAGCAGACGTCGCTGACGTGGATCTCGGCGTAGCTGATCTGCCACAGCAGGAAGTTGCTGAGGCGGCGTTCTCCGGCGGTCCGGATCAAGACGTCGGGGTCGGGCAGGGACGGCTGGTAGAGCGCGCCGCGCACCGCGTCGTCGTCGATGTCCTCGGGCGCGAGCTCGCCGCCCTGGACCCTGAACGCCAGCTTCTGCATCGCGTCGACCAGCTCCTGCCGCGCGCCGTAGCTGATCGCGAGCGAGAGCTGCATGCCGCGGTTGCCCGCGGTGAGCGCGACGGTCTCGTCCAGCAGCGCGAGCACGTCGGCGCCCAGCCGCGCGCGGCGGCCGCTGTGGAGCAGGCGGACGTCGTTGTCCATCAGCGTGTCGCGCTCCTCGACCAAGAAGCGCTTCAGCAGCCGGAACAGCATGTCGACCTCGCGCTTGGGCCGCGCCCAGTTCTCTTCCGAGAACGCGTAGAGCACCAGCGCCTCGACCCCGAGGCGCGCGCACTCGGTCACCGTGGTCCGGACCGCGTCGATGCCCTTCTCGTGGCCCCGGATGCGCTCGAAGCCGGCCTGCTTCGCCCAGCGACCGTTGCCGTCCATGATGACGGCGACGCTCCTGGGTACGACCAGCTCCTCGGGCTCGGCCTTCGTCATGCGGGCACCGTCGCGTCGCAGGTCACGGGTGGGCCCGGCGGATCACCTGGTCTCGGCCCGGGCCGACCGAGATCGTGCCGACGCGCAGGCCCGTGTGTCGCTCGATCGCGGCGACGTAGTCGCGCGCGTTCTGCGGCAGCGCCTCGTAGTCGCGAACGTCGCAGATGTCCTCGTCGAACCCTGGCAGCTCTTCGAACACGGGCTCGACGCCGTCGAGGTCGAACGCGGGCAGGTCGGTCGTCGTTGCGCCGTCCGCCGTTCGGTAGGCGGTCGCGAGGCGCAGCGGGAAGCCCCGCATGACGTCGAAGCACGTCAGCACCAGCTCGTCGACGCCGGACAGCGCACCGGAGTAGCGCACCGCCACCGCGTCGAACCAGCCGCAGCGGCGCGGCCGGCCGGTCGTCGAGCCGTACTCGTTGCCCGCCTTGCGCAGCGCGTCGCCGGTCTCGTCGTGCAGCTCGGTCGGGAACGGCCCCTCGCCTACGCGCGTGGCGTAGGCCTTGACGATCCCGATCGTGTGCATCTCGTGCGGCGGCATACCGGTGCCGCTGAACGCGCCGCCGGTGCTCGCGTGCGAGCTGGTCACGAACGGATAGGTCCCGTGCTCGACGTCGAGGAGGCAGCCCTGC
>CAZTQF010000023.1:0-12747 GCA_964615255.1 uncultured candidatus Brocadiaceae bacterium
GGGAGCCGCGCGGCGCGCCGCCGCAGCTCCGCGATCTTCTTGCGTGAGGCGGGCTTGCCCGACTCCGGGTCGATCGGCGGCACCTCGAGCGCGAGGACGCGCTGCAGCGCTGCGGCGACGGCGTGGCGCGTGTGCGCCGGCGTCCGCCGGTCGCCCAGCAGATCGAGCAAGACTTCGGCGACGGCGGCGCGCGGCTTGCGGACCACCGCGTTCCAGAGCGGCGCCGGGACCGGGTGCTGGCGGAGGGCTGCGGCGAGCGCGGGGCCGGCCCGCCGCACGAGATGAAGCGACGCGGTGTCGACCCGCCCGCGCTGACGGGCGGCCTCCGTCACGACGGCGTCGATGTCCTGGTCGAACTGCCGGCCGAAGGCCAGCGTCAGGACCCGCTGCAGCACGCGCTCGTGGTTCTGCAGCGGCTCGCAGACGCCGCCGCCCTGCCGCGCGATGCGGCGAAACTGCTCGTGCGTGTCCTCGCCGGCGCGATCGGGGCTGGTGACCAGCGTGTGCACGAACGAACGACGGTCCTTGGCGAACGCCTTCACGTCGCGCAGCAGCCGCTCGAGGTCGCGCGCGTGGCTCGGCGCGTCGCCCGCGAGGACGATGACGCGCCTCGCGCGCGGCCGCCAGCGCTGCCCGATCGCGGCCTTGATGCCTTCGCGCACGGCTTCGGCGCGGTCGCCGCCGCCTGCGGCGGTGACGTGCTGGACGAAGTTGCTGGCCCGCCAGTGGTCGAGCGCGAGCGGGACCGCGCGCACCAGGTAGTCCTCGCGGTCGCCGCGGTCGCGGTAGGTCACGAGGCCGACGCGCGCGTCCGGCACGAGCGCGCGCAGCACCTCGCACATCTCGCCGATGGTCGCCTTGGTGTCCTGGATCGTGCGCGTCATCGAGCCCGTGCTGTCGAACACGAACACGACCTCGAGGCCGCTCTCCTGCAGCTCGGCGACCTTCTCGCGGAAGCTGCCCGAGCCGAGGCCCTCCTCGGCGAGGATCGCGCTGCCGCCGGCCCCGCCGCTGCGCTGCGGGGGCTTGGGGACCTTGAGGGTGGGGTTCTCGAGGGGCTGCCGCACCGTCGCCTCGGGGGCTCGCGGCAGCGGCTCGGGCAGCGGCTCGTCGTAGGGGTCGGGGTCTTCGACGGTGGGGTCGACCTCCTCTGTGACCACCTCGGGCGGCGCGGGCGGCCCCGCGCCGATCGGTGCGTTGGCGCTCACGTCGACGGAGATCGTCGCCACGCCTGTCCCAGAGACCTCGATACGCGGGACGAACACCACCAGCAGCAAGATCAGCAGCACGTGCAGCGCGACCGACAGAGCCAGCCACGGCGCGTCCCGCAGGCCGTCTGCGACCAGGTCGCGGAAGCTCCGTTCCCGGTAGCGGAGCGCGGCCGCAGCCGCCCGGACCCGCAGCAGCCGTCGCTGCGCGGCGGCCGCGCGCAGCGCCGGGATCGGCACGAGGGCGGCGGTGCCGTCGTCGTCGGAGACGACCATCAGCTCGCCCGCCAGCGCGACGCGGTCCCCCGGCGAGAGCTGCGCCGCGTCGACGCGGGCTTCGTTGTGGAGCAGGCCGGCGTCGCCGCTGAGGTCGGTGATCGTCGCCGCGTCGGCGCCGACCTCCACGCGGGCGTGGCGCGCGGCCGCGCCCGGCACGCAGAGGTCGCACTCGGCGGCGCTGCCGAGCAGGTAGCTCCGACCGACCTCGAGCGCGTAGCTCTGGCCGCCGAAGCGCAGTGCCAGCAGTGTCGGTCTGGATGCCACGACGTGTGTTCTACCGCCTGCGCGCGCGCGGCGTCGTGGTTGCGTCCGAGTGATCGGCCTGCCACGATCCGGTCCGCATGAGCCTGCGCATCATCGGTGGAGAATACGGGGGCCGCTCCCTCAAGACGGTCCGGGGTCTGGGGACACGCCCGCTGCTGGGCCAGGTCAGAGAGGCGGTGTTCAACATCCTGGGCTCGCACATCGAGGACGCCTTCGTCTGGGACCTCTTCGCGGGCACCGGCGCATCGGGCATGGAGTCGCTCTCCAGGGGCGCTGCCCGGGTCCTGTTCGTCGAGAAGAACCGCAAGGCCATCGACATCCTCCGCGACAACCTGGAGTCGCTGGGAGACGAGGCGGAGGACCGCGGCGTCTTGCTGCGCGCCGACGCCTGGGACCCGCCGGTGATGCACCGCTCGCTGTTCGGCGCGTCGCGCGATGAGCGGCATACGGACGCGGACCCGGACCCGGACCTGGATTCGGCCACCGACGCCGAGGTCGCGCCCGACGTCGTGTTCCTGGATCCGCCCTACGCGATGGTCGCGGAGGACCCGGTCAAGTCGGTCGCCCGCGCCCGGGCGATCCTGGACCGCGTGGCCCCAGGCGGCTGCGTGCTGTTCCACTTCGAGAGCGGCGTCCTGGACGAGGACGACTTCGACGACGACCTCGACGTCGACCTGCGGGAGTGGGGCTCGAGCGTGATCGCGATGCTCTGGCGCAAGGGCGACGCCCCGGAGGTCGTGCGCAAGCGCAAGGCCAAGGCCCGCGCCGACTAGGCGCCGCTGTCGCTTTTTTGGACCCCTCCGCAGGTGTCCGCCGGCCCGGATCCGGCCACGGCAACGGCCCCGCCGGTCGCCGCTGGCGCGGAGGCGGCCCGCGCGCGCCGTCGCGCGGAGGTCGCTTCAAGGGGGACCTCCGCGGGCGTCGATAGGTGCAGAGCGCGGCTCGTCCGCGCGCCTACACGCACCCGGGTTCCAACAACTTGACCAAGTCCGACGTCGACGTCGACCGCATCGTCGAACAGCTGATGCAGCGCGATCTCACCAAAGCACAGCGGCTCGCGTTCCTTCGCGAGCTGGTGCGATCGGGGGAGGACCTCCCGGACGAGTTGATGGACGCGGCCCTGCGCAAGCTGATGGAGCGGATCACCGACTGACCGCAGCCCGAGACCACACCGAGAGACCTACGACAATCGCCATGAGAACCGCACTGCTTCTTTCGTGCCTGATCAGCGCCCACGCGCTCCCTGCGCAGGACATCGAGTTCGGCACGCCTGTCCGGACGACCATCGAGGCGCTGCGCGCCAACCCGGACGCCTACCAGAACGTCAAGGTGCAGTTCACGGCGCAGTTCGCGTCGCTCGGCCGGATCTCGAACCCGTTCTTCACCAAGTTCACGCCGACCGAGTACACCAACTTCTACGCGTGGGGCGACGACCAGCCGATCTGGCAGGAGCCGTCCTACAACGACGTCTTCGGGATGCTCTTCCTGAGCAAGTCGAACCCGCAGCTCGAGCAGCTCTACACGATGCCGCTCTACACGCGCGTCAAGTGCACGGGCGTGGTCCGCAACACGTTCCAGAACATCCCGTGGGTCGAGGTGCTCTCGTTCAGCAAGCTCGGCCCCAAGCTCGACACGGCGGTGCTCACGCACCTGCACCGCGGTGAGCAGCTGATGGAGCAGCGGCTGTGGCAGCGCGCCGTGGCCGAGCTGTCGCTCGCGCCGGGCGCGGGCGTGCCGCCCGCCGCCACCCGCGCGGCCCACAAGAACCTGGGCGTCTGCCTGCTGCGTCTGGGCGAGCCCCGGGCAGCCATCGGCTACCTGCAGTCGGCCACGAAGCTCTCGAACGGAGAGGACACGGAGCTGGCGCAGCTGCTGGCGACGGCCCAGTCGAGCCCGGGCGAGCAGATCGACCGCCAGGTCGACGCGTCGGGGCTGGCCGACAGCGAGCGGCCGATGTGGGAGGCGTTCGAGGGCGGCGCGGCAGCGCCGCCGGCGACGCGGGTCCTCTCGCGCTGAGTCGGCGCTGAAAATCGGCCCCGCGCCGGGCATTCTCGTGGGCTCCCTGGTCCATGAGCACGATCCCCGCGCACCCTGAACTGACGGTCACCCCGACCCGCGGCCCCTTCCGGCTCGCCGTCGCCATGCTCAGCGTGACGACGGTGACCATCCTCTGGGGCGCGCTGACGACCAGCACCGGGTCCGGCATGGCGTACGCGGACTGGCCGCTCTCGGACGGCCAGCTGATGCCGGAGAGCAGCTACACGCAGCTGCCCCACTTCTTCGAGCACTTCCACCGCCTGTTCGCGTCCAGCGCCGGGCTGATCGCGCTCGGCCTCTGGATCTGGCTGGCCTGGTCGGGTCGCGCCGACCGGCGCGCGACCCGGACCGCCTTTCTCGGCGGCTGCCTGGTCCTCACCCAGGGCGTCATCGGCGGCACGGGCGTGCTGCTGAACCTGCCCGCCGTGACCTCGGTCACGCACGGCACCCTCGCGCAGCTGACGCTGGCGACGTTCGGCTGGCTGACCTACCAACTCTCGGACCGCTGTCGGGACACCGAGATCGCGCGCGACGTGGCGCCGGGCGCGGGCCGCAAGCTCGTGCTGTTCGCGCTCGCGGTCGTGGTCGCGCAGACGGTCGTGGGCGCGGTCGCGCGCCACACCAACAGCGGCCACGCGCTCTGGACGCACGTCGGCAACGCGTTCGTCGTCTTCCTGGTGATCACGGTCGCGACGGCGTTCGCCGTCGGCAAGCTCTCCAAGACCCGGGGCGTCAAGGGCCTGTCGCAGGCCATCGTCGGCCTGCTCATCCTGCAGATCGTCCTGGGCTTCGTCGCGCTGGCCATCCGCAACGACGCCGGCAAGGCACCCGAGAACGTGGACCGCCTCGGCGCTGCGACGACGATCTCCTTTCACGTGCTGATCGGAGCGCTGCTCACGGTGCTGATCGCTGCGCTCGCGGCCCACGTCTTCCGGGCGACGCGGCGTCCGGGCGTCGAATGACGCCGAGCCGCGCCGAGCGGCTCCGCTCCTACTGGGAGCTGAGCAAGCCGCGGCTGTCGGCGCTGGCGGTGTTCGCGGTGGTCGCCGGGGCCTTCATGGCGTGGCCCGCCAAGACCTCGAGCCCGCCGCTCGACCTGCTGGTCTTCACGACGCTGGGCAACTTCCTGGCGGCGGCCGGGGCCGCCGCGCTCAACATGTACCGCGAGCGCGACCTGGACCCGCTGATGGTCCGCACGCAGGGCCGCCCGCTCCCGACCGGCAGGCTGCAGCCGCGGAACGTGCTCGTCTTCGGCCTCGTGACCTCGGTCCTCGGCGTGCTGCTCGTGCTCCTCGGCGCCGCGCCGCTGGCGCCCGACGGGTCGCGCCCCGGCGGCCAGCTCAACTGGACGGCAGCCGGCCTCTGCGCGCTGATCGTGCTCAGCTACGTGCTGGTCTACACGCCGATGAAGACGCGCACGCCGCTCAACACGCTGGTGGGGGCGATCCCGGGCGCGCTGCCGCCCGTCGTCGGGCACGCGGCGGTCGCGGGCGAGCTGCAGATGCCGCAGCTGGTGCTGTTCGCGATCTTGTTCTGCTGGCAGATCCCGCACTTCCTGGCGATCGCGTGGCGCTACCGGGACGACTACTCGCGGGCCGGGATGCGCATGCTCCCGTCGCTGGACCCGACGGGGGCGCGGACAGGCGCGACCATGCTGCTCTACGTGGCGGGTCTCGGCATCGCGAGCTTGATCCCCTACGTCACCCAGATGTGCGACGAGCGCTACGCGGTCGCGGCGGTTCTGCTCGACGTGCTGTTCTTCGTGCCTACGCTGGTCGCGGCGTTGACCCGACGAGACGTCGCGATGCGCCTGACGTTCGTGATGTCGATCGTCTACCTGCCCCTGCTCTTCGTGGCCATGGTGTGGACCCGCAAATGACCGACTCCTCTGCCGTCCGCGCGTCTGGCGTGCAGTTCGCCTACGGCGAGCGCCAGGCGCTCCGCGGGGTCGACTTCGAGGTGCCGGCGGGCGCGTCGTTTGGCTTCCTCGGCCCCAATGGCTCGGGCAAGTCGACCCTCTTCAAGCTGCTCTCGACGCTGGTGCCGCTGCAGCAGGGCGCGGTGTCGATGCTCGGCCACGACCTCGCGGGGCAAGCCGCGGCCATTCGCCGGCGCATCGGCGTGGTGTTCCAGTCGCCCGCCGTCGACAAGAAGCTCACCGTGCAGGAGAACCTGCGCTACGGCGGCCTGATGCTCGGCCTGGGTGGCGCGGACCTGCAGGCCCGGATCGACGCCTGCCTGGAGTCGGCCGATCTGACGGGCCGGCGCAAGGACAACGTCGAGGACCTCTCCGGGGGCCTCCGCCGCCGCGTCGAGATCGCCAAGTGCCTGCTGTCGCGGCCCGAGCTGGTGCTCCTCGACGAGGCGAGCACCGGCCTCGACCCGGCCGCGCGCCGCGAGATGTGGAAGGTGCTGCGCGCGCAGCCTGGGCTGACGGTGCTGTTCACGACGCACCTGATGGAGGAGGCCGCCGAGGCCGACCAGCTGATGCTGCTCGACGAGGGCGCCGTCGTCGCACACGGCCGCCCCGGCGAACTCATGGAAGAAGTCGGTGGGCAGGTGCTCGAGCTCGAGTCCGCCGCCGCCGCACAGCTGCAGGCGCAGCTCAAGCAGGAGCTCTCGGTCGACGCGACGCTGCTCGATCAGACGCTGCGCATGGACGGCGAGGACGTGCACGAGCTCGTGCCCGAGATCATGAAGCGCTACGGCGCCCAGGTCCGCCGGCTGCAGCTGGCGCACCCGTCGCTCGAGGACGTCTTCCTGCACCGGACCGGCAAGCGGTTCGTCGTGGCCCAGCCGGACGCGGCCGAGAAGAAGAAGAAGCGGAGGCGGCGATGAGCAAGGCGGTCTTCTCGTTGTGGCACCGCGAGATCGTGCGTTTCCTGCGCGACCGCTCGCGGCTGACCGGCTCCTTGATGCAGCCGATCATTTTCTGGCTGCTATTCAGCGGCGCGCTCAACAACTCGGTCACGTTCGGCGGCACCGAGAGCTACAGCGAGTACTTCTTCAGCGGCACGCTGGCGATGATCACGCTGTTCACGGCGATCTTCGCGACCATCACGGTGATCGAGGACCGCAAGGAGGGCTTCCTCCAAGGCGTGCTCGTTTCGCCCGTGCCGCGCGCCGCGATCGCGCTGGGCAAGATCCTCGGCGGCGCCACGCTCGGCGTGGGGCTCGCGGTCGTCTTCTTGATCCTGGCGCCGTTCGCCGGGATCGAGCTGGACCCTGGCCGCGTGGCGGCGGGGCTCGGCGTGCTGACGCTGCTCGCGGTCGCGGTGACCGGGCTCGGCTTCGTGCTCGCGTGGCTCATGGACAGCGCGGCCGGCTACCACGGCATCATGATGCTGTTCCTGATGCCGATGCTGCTGCTGTCGGGGGCGTTCTTCCCGATCGAGCAGGCGCACTGGCTCATCAGCTGGATCCGCTACGTCAACCCGATGACCTACGGCGTCGGCGCGCTGCGTCACGCCCTGCACGGCGCCGCGCCCGGCTGCCCGACCTTCACGGTCTGCTTGGTGGGCACGGTGATCTTCGCCGTCGCGACCTTCCTCCTGGGCACCTTCGTCGTCACCCGCCGCAGCGCGCGGGACGCGGCCTGAGCTCCTGATGAACACCTTCGAACCCAGCTGGGACGTCGTCCCGATCGCCTCCGCCGGCATGGACCTCCGCTTCCTCGCCGACGTCGACGCGGCGCTCAACGGCGCTGCGTTCGTGCTGATCTGCGCCGGACTCGTCGCGGTCAAGCGCGGCAACGTCGAGCTGCACAAGAAGCTGATGCTCGCAGCGGTCGCCACGTCGGCGCTGTTCCTCGTCTGCTACCTGACCTACCACGCGACCTGCGAGTCGGTGAAGTTCCAGGGTGAGGGCGCGATCCGGCCGGTCTACTTCACGCTGCTGATCAGCCACGTCGTGCTGGCAGCGGTGCAGGTGCCGCTGATCCTGCGCACGGTCTACCTGGGGCTGAAGGACCGGCGGGAGGCCCACAAGAAGTGGGCGAAGGTCACGACGCCGATCTGGCTCTACGTGTCGATCACGGGCGTCGTGATCTACGTGATGCTCTACCACATGTAGAGGGCCGATCCCCGCGCCGGTCATCGCGTCGGGCGGCAGCCGGGCCCTGCGTCGGCCGCAGCCGGGCGACGCGAGCGAGCCCGCGCCGCCGCGTCGATCAGTTGATCGTGCCCAGGCCGCCTTCGGACAGGGTGAAGGTCGAGCCGAACTGGGCCGCCTGCGAGTAGAGCTGCAGGCCGGCGAGGCTCGGGTCGTTCGGGATCGGCAGCGAGAGGATCGCCTGGTTGACGAACACGTTCAGCGTCTGGACGACGTCCGGCTGGGCCAGCAGGGTGCAGCCGCTCGCGAACGGCGCCAGCGCCAGGGGCGTGTTGTCGCTGGCGAGGCCGAGGATCATCGCCGCCGGGCCGGCGCCGAGGTTGGCGGTGCGCAGGACATAGTTGGTGCCGAGGTTGGGGGCCGTCAGCCCCTGCATCGTCGGCGCGCTCGTCGCCGACGCGCAGCCTGCACCGTAGGTCGAGAACGTCGCGACCGCGCAGTCCACGTCGACGATCTTGAACGCGTCGAGCGCCGCTTCGGTCACCGAGTTGTTCGGGTTGTCGGCGACCGAGAAGCGCATCGCGAACTGGTTGGGCGCGCCGAACAGCGAGGCTACGTCGAGCGTGCGCATCTCCCAGCCCGAGGTGCCGGAGATCGACCCGATCGCCGTCCAGGTCGCGCCGCCGTCGTTCGACGCGCTGATGTCCAGCGTGTCGTTGGGGGTAGTGCCGCCGATCTCGAACCACACCATGTAGCTCACGACCGGCGAGGTCGCGTTCGAGAGGTCGACCGTCTCGGTCGTCAGCACCGTCGGGCCGCCGTCGACGTCCTCAAAGTTGGCGTTGCCGGTCACCCAGCACTGGCCGCTGCCGTCGGCGTCGGCCGCGGGGCCGCGCGAGTCCTGCGGGGTGGCGCGGACCCACGCGCCGGTCGCGAGCGCCGTGTTGACCACGCTCCAGCCCGGCGGGTTGCTGTTGAAGTTGTAGTTGCGGATCGTCGTCAGCGCGGCGGCCGCCGGGGCCGAGTGCGTCGACGTCGGCGCGTTCTCCGGGCTGGTGTAGGTGACGGCGTCGACGCCGGTGGCGCTGACGTAGTACATCACGTTGTCGCCGCAGGCGGTCGCGGGGAAGGTCGCGTCGAAGGTCGTCGCGTTGACCGCCGTCGGCACGATCTGCTGGAAGGCGCCGCCGGTGGAGACGTTGAGGCGGAGGGTGCCGGGCTGCAGCGCGACCGGCCCGGACAGCGTGATGCGCAGCGTCGTCGCGCCGCCGGGGTCGATCATCGACGGGAGCCCGTTGGGGAACGAGATCTCGAGGGCGGGGCAGTCACAGATGCCCTGCGGGTTGGCGAGCACGTTCTGGAGTCCGGCGAGGTTGGCGCCGGTGCCGGCGTTCGAGCCGCCGGTCGACGTGCAGCCGCCGTGCGTGTGGATGCCGATCGCCTGGTTCGTGCCGTCGAGGATCACCGGTGAGCCGGAGTTGCCGCCGGTGGTGTCCGTGGTGTAGCGGACCGTTGTGCCGCTGGAGCTGACGTAGGGGCCCGCGTGGGTCTTCTGCACGAGGTACCACGTCGGCGAGACCGGCGACGTCGTCGATCCGTTGCCGGTGATGCGGATGCTCTGGCCGCTCACGGGCGGCGGCGTGACGAGGTCGAACGCCTGGCTGCCCTGCGCGGCGTAGGCGGACAGGCCGGTGGTCGAGTTGTCGAAGACCCCGAAGTAGGCGTAGTCATTGCCCACACCCTGGCCGCCGTTGCTCTGCATCGAGGCGGCGTCGACGGCGTACTGGTCGGACGGGGGCGGATGGTTCAGCGAGCCGTTGGAGTTCGAGAGCGGCACGTTGAACTGCACGACCTGGAGGTTGCCGGTGCAGTGCCCGGCGGTCAGAAAGCAGTGGTTGCAGTCGTTGATCATCCACGACGTGCAGCCCGTGGGCTGGTTCCGGGCGACGCGCGCGTCCGTGCTGAGCACGCGGTCGTCGGTGCCGCCGCAGATCGAGTCCGTCTCCTGCACCACGCGCGCCTCGTCGGGGCCCGCCTGCGCGGCCTTGAGGACCAGCCGGTTGTCGCCGGTGCCGGGATGCGAGAGCAGCTCGACGAGCACGGAGTTGCCGTTGAAGTAGGCCGAGGTGTCACGCCATTCGCCGACGTGCCGGAGGTGCTGGGTCTGTACGGCGCCGTCCCGCATCGACGTCAGCCGCAGGAAGGAGCCGTCGCTCCCGGGCTCGGGGCTGCCGGAGAGCAGGACGCCTTCGTATTCGAGGCGGAGCCAGCTGGCCTTCGGGACCGTGACGACCGTCGACCAGACGACCTGGGCGATGCCGACGGCGGCCGGCGAAGGGGTGTCCAGTCGGACGACGCCCGAGTCGACGTTCAGGTAGTGGGTCGAGTGGTCGGAGGGGACCGCCTGCGCGAACAGGGGGGCGGCCACGAGCAGCGCGGCCGCGATGCGGTTGATTGCCATGGAACGGATCTGCAGGGGTGGGGCATGGGAAGTGTAGCAACGATCGGCTGGCCTTCGCACCCACAGCGGCGGCGGCAGGCCCGGCGGCGGTCGGTAGCGCCGTGGGCGCGCACGCGGCATGCTCAGGGGCCGCGGCCCATGCTCCACACGCTCCACATCCGAAACCTCGCTCTCATCGAGCGCGCCGAGCTGCGGATGGCCGACGGGCTCACCGTGGTCTCGGGAGAGACCGGAGGCGGCAAGTCGCTGCTGATCACCGCGCTCAAATTGTTGCGCGGCGAAAAAGCCCAGGGATCGCTGGTGCGTCACGGCGCGCCGGAGCTGCAGGTCGACGGTGAGTTTCGCCTGGGCGGAGGAGCGCGGAGCGCCGCGATCCAGCGGTTCGTCGAGGACGCCTGCGGCGGCGCCGTCGACGACGACCTGCTGCTGGTGACGAGGATCGTCGACAAGAGCGGCCGGACGCGGGTGCGCCTCGGCGGCCGGCCCGCGACGCTGGCGGCGTTGCGCCAGCTCGGCGGGATGCTGCTGGAGAACCACGGTCAGGGAGACTCCCGCGCGCTCATGCGGCCGGAGATCCAGTGCGAGACGCTCGACGCGTTCGCCGGCACCGCCGGGCTGCGCGGCGAGTTCGCGGCCGCGCTGACCGGGGCGCGTGAGCTGCGCGCGCGGATCGCGCGCAGCGCCGACGGCGAGCGCGAGCGCAAGCAGCGCCTCGAGTTCTTGCGCTTCCAGCTCATCGAGATGAAGCAGCTCAAGCTGGGCGAAGGAGAGCTGGAGCAGCTCGAGCAGGAGCACCAGGTGCTGAGCAACCTCGACGCGATGCGCAAGCAGCTGGCCGACGCGCTCGAGGCCCTACAGGACGGCGAAGCCAGCGTCGCGGACCAGCTGGCGGTGGCCTCGCGCGCCACGCGGCACGCGGCCGAGATCGACGTGCGGCTCGAGGACGCCTCCGAGCAGATGGCCCAGATCGAGGACCTCGTCGCCGACGTCTGCCGCAAGCTGCAGTCTGGCCAGGCGCGGCTCGAGCTCGACCCGGGGCGGCTCGCGGCCGTGGAGGAGCGGCTCGACGAGATCCACGCGGCGCTCAAGCGCTTCGGCCCGACGGCGCAGGATCTGCGGCAGAACCTCGCCGCGACCGAGCGCGAGCTGGCGGACCTGGAAGAGGTGGACACCGAGCCCGAGGCGCAGCACGCGGTGCTGCGCGAGCGCACAGAGGCCGTCGTGGCGCTCGGCAGGAAGCTCGTCCGGGCCCGCGCCAAGGCCGGGGCCGCCTTCTCGAAGGCGATCGTGGCGGAGCTGCGCGACCTCGGCATGAAGCACACCGAAGTGCGGCTCGCGACGGCCGACACGTTCGCTGCCGAGAGCCTGCTCGACGAGGCCACCGAGCACGGCCCGGCGCCGGTAGACATCGAGGTCCGCATCAACCCTGGCGAGCCGTGGCAGTCGCTGCGCGAGACCGCGTCTGGCGGCGAGCTGGCGCGCGTCGTGCTCGCGGTCAAGAAGACGCTCGCCGACCAGGATCGCGTGCCGCTGCTCGTGCTCGACGAGATCGACGCCGAGATCGGCGGCCGCCTGGGCCTGCAGGTCGGCAAGAAGCTGCAGGAGGTCGCGCGCCACCACCAGGTGGTGATCGTGACGCACCTGGCGCCGGTCGCGGCGTTCGCGCAGCAGCACTTCCTGGTCAACAAGGTCGTCGGCGAGCGCACCAGCTCCGAGGTCCGGCAGCTGCCGCGCGGCGAGGTCGAGAAGGAGCTCGCCGCGATGGCGACCGGTGACGGCGCGGACGGCGCGGCGCTGGAGCAGGCGCGCCGCCTCGTCGCCAAAGCGCGCGAAGAGGCCGGGGGCTGAGCCGCCGCGCCGGGCGCGCCGCGCGTCAGAAGCCGATCATCTGCGCGACCAGCATCGCGCCCGCCGCGAGCAGGTAGAGCTGCAGCATCAGCGGCAGGATGAACCGCAGCCACCGGCCGTAGGGCACGCGCCCGAGCGCCAGCATGCCCATCAGCAGCGCGTTGGTGGGCACGACCATGTTCATGAAGCCGTCGCCGATCTGGTAGGCGAGCACCGCGCGCTGCGCGGAGACGTCGCACAGCTCGGCGAGCGGCGCCATGATCGGCATCGTCACGTAGGCCTGCCCCGACCCCGACGGGATGAACAGGTTGGCGACGCTCTGCACCGCGAGCATGCCCAGCGAGGCGAGGAACGGCCCCGCGCCGCTGATCGCCGCGGCGATGCCTTCGATGATCGTGTCGATGACCTGCCCTTGTTCGAGGACCACCTCGATCGAGCTCGCGACGCCGATCAGCAGCGCGGTCGTGGTCATCTCCGCAGCACCTTCGCAGAACCGGTTGGCGACCAGGTTGGGACTCAGGCGCGAGACCGCGGCGCCGGCCACGCCGAGGCCCAGGAAGACCGCCATCAGCTCGTCGAAGTACCAGCCCCACTCGGCCA
>CAZTQF010000024.1:0-12674 GCA_964615255.1 uncultured candidatus Brocadiaceae bacterium
GAGGAATCCGGACTTCGAAGGAGCGGTCACCCGGGGATTATGGCACCGCACGGGCTTCGTTGCAGCGCAATGCCCTCGCCGTCGCTCAGCGCGCGGCCACGCCTGCGACGCCGACCGCGCCGGGCACCTTGGCCAGCGCCGCCTGCCAGCGATCCGGGGACAGGACGAGGCCCGCGGTCGCCAGGGGGTCCGTGTCGACGCCCCGCCGTCCGCGCACGCAGGTGACGCGGCGTCCGGTGACGCCGAGGCCGGTCCGCGGGTCGATCACGTGCGCGTAGCGAGCGCCGTCGATCTCGACGAAGCGGTAGACGTCGCCCGAGACCGAGGCCGCGCTGTCGGCGGCCAAGAATTCCAGCGGGCTCTGTTCGCCGTCGAGGTCGGCCACGAGCAGGTCCGGCACGGTCACCTTCCACCCTGCGGTGCCGGGGGGCGCTGCGCCGAACACCATGTCGCCGCCCGCCCGGTAGCGACAGCGGGGGATGCCCCGGCGCTTCAAGAGCGCGACGACTTCGTCGCCGATCAGGCCCTTGGCGAGCCCGCCGAGGTCGAGCCACATGCCCTGCTTGCCGAGCGCGGCCGTGCGCGCGCCCTTGTCGAGCGTGAGCGACGCGACGTCGACGTAGCGACGCGCGTTGGCGATGCGGTGCTTGGGCGGCAGCGCGCCGAGCTTGCGCGAGGTGCGCCACAGCTGCACGAACGGCTTGGCCGTGACGTCGAACGCGCCTCCCGTGACTTCGTGCAGCTCGACCGCGCGCTGCAGCGCAAAGAACAGCTCCGGCGGCACCGGGACCGGTCGCGGCGCTTCGGCGGCGATCCGGTTGAGCGCGCTCGGTGGGTCGAGCTCGTAGTCGCTCATCGCCGCGGCGAGCTCCTTGACCCGCGCGAACGCGGCCAGCGCGGCGTCGAAGGCTGCGCGCTCGTCTGCGGCATAGAGGGTGAGCTCGACCGGGATGTTGCCGAAGTGCACCTGCTCGTAGGTGTGCTTCGTCAGCTCCTGCGGGGCGGCCGCGAGCGACGCGGCGAGCAGCGCCGCAGACAGCGCGTGGCCGGCGCGCGCGGCGGTCACTTGGCGCCGGGGATGTTGACCGGGTCGCAGACCAGCCGGAAGCCCATGTCGAAGCGGTCGCGATACCACCACAGGCTCTTGGGCAGGTTGGGGTAGGTCTCGTTCCAGACGTCCTGGCTCTCGGTCTCGCGCCAGTCCATCGTCAACTCGTCCTTGGTGACGAGGTACGAGCCGCCGCGGATGAACACCTCGTCGTCCATGACCCACTCGGCGACGTTGCCCCAGAAGTCGTGGAGGCCGAACTTGTCGGCCGGCTTCTTGGCGACGGGCATCGTCATCTTGGCGCCCCACTCGTCCTCGCGGCAGTTGCCGTCGAGCCACGCGACCGCGTGCAGGTCCGCCGGCACGCCGCCGGTCGCCTCGGCGACGTAGCGCCACTCGGCGTCGGTCCACAGGCGATACGGGCGGCCGGTCAGCTCGCCGACGTGCTTGCAGAACGCCTCGGCGTTGCGGCGCGAGACGCCGAGCACGGCCGTGCCCTCGAAGCCGTGGCCGCGGGACGCGTCCTCATAGCACGGCGTCGGGCGCAGCAGCTGCTCCTTCATCTTGGCGGCGTAGGACGGGTCCTCGAGGTCGGTGCAGTAGGACCAGGCGCGGAACATCTCCCACGTGACCTCGGTGGTCTGGGCGTAGAACGGCGCGATGCCCTGCTCGGCGTCGCCCGGGATGAGCACCATCTCGAACTCGGCCCGGTAGCCGAGGTCGAGCACCTCGTCGTCGCCGCGCTCGTTCTGATAGTCGACGTAGTCGGTGAACCGGGCGGGCAGCCTGGACACGTCCACGGCGGCAGCACCAGCGCCGCTCGCGCCGGCCGCCTTCACGGCCTGCAGCTCGCGGACCAGCTCCGCCTGGGCCGACTCGACGCGGTCGAGTCGGGTGGTGAGCGTCTTGACCTGCTCGGCGAGCACGCCGCCGGCGGCCTGCTGCGCGACCAGCTCGCGGTTGAGGTCGGCGATCAGGGCGCGGGCATCGGGCGCGGCCCGCACCTCGACGTCGACCATGACGACTTCGTCGACGGTCATGCCAGGGGGCTGCACGCCCCTGCGGCCAGAGACCTCGTAGGCGCTGCGCGAGACCGGCACCGTGGCGTCGATGTGCAGCGTCCGGTCGCCGACCTCGACGCGGGCGCACAGAGAGCAATCGAGCGTCTTGCCGTTCATGGTCAGGGTCCCGGTCAGCAGGTGCGTCCAGCCTTCGACCGCGGCCTCTCGGACCCGCGGGTCATCGATCCCGCCCTGCAGCGCCGCGCGGGGCTCGCAGCGCGTGATCTTCAGCGCCGCGGTCGGCTGCTCGGGGAGCCACCAGTGGTTGTCGCGCACGGTGTTGATCAGCGCGTTCGGGGCCGGCTTGTCGCCGTGCCCGCGCATGGCCTGGACCGCGATCTGCAGCTCGCCTGCGCGCAGCGCGCCGGCTGCTGGGTCGATCAGCGCCTTGCCTTGGAAGCGCGTCCAGGCCCCGGCGTAGTCGTAGCGCGCGCCTGCGAGCAGCTTGCCGCAGCGCCAGACCAGCTGCGTGTTCCCGCCGTCGTCGCGCGGCGTCAGGTCGATCGCAACGTCGCCGTCGGCGGCTGCCACGCCAGCGACGTCGCCGATCTCGGCGAGCGCGGTCTCCTCCGCTTCGTCCAAGGGCTGGTTCAGCCAGGCCTGGTAGTAGGCGAAGCCGGCTGCGCCGGCGGCGGTCAGCGAGATCAGCGTCGCGGTGACGGCGAGGAACTTGGACATGCGGTCGGTCGGTGCGGGCGGATGGGGTCGATCCGGCAGCATAGCCGCAGGCTCTCGTCAGCGCAGGGCCTTCTGCAGCGCCTTCCCTAGCGCCTTCTGAAGCGCCGCCGCGACCGCGCGCGCCTGCCGCTGCATGCCGAGGTCGTTGGGGTGGCTGCCGTCGGTAGCGCCTTCTCCGTCGACGCCGAGCAGCGCGTCGCCCTCGAGGTAGTGCAGACGCTCGTCTTCGCCGCGGAGCTCCTCGAACGCCGACCGCAGCGCCGCGCGCCGGTCTGCGTGCGCCGCGCGCCGAGCTGGCAGGATCCAGGCGTTGGTGAACGTCCGGTCTTCGACCAGCAGGATGTGCGCGTTTGGCCGGGCGCGCCGGAGCTGGCGCACCAACGGGGCTGCGCGCTCGCGGACCTGCTGGCTGTTCATGTTCGGCAGGCAGTCGATCACGAACGCCGCGGCGTCGAGGGTCGCGACGTGCCTGGCGACCGCTTCCTCCATGCGGCCGTTGCCGGAGAAGCCGAGGTTGATGACCTCGCGGCCGAGCATGCGGGACAAGATGGCCGGCCACGCCATGCCTGGCCGGCTGGCGCAGGCGCCGTGCGCGATCGAGGTGCCGTAGACGACGATCGGCTTGGTCTCGCGTGCCGGCAGCGGCGCCAGCGTCGCGCCCTCGGGGACGCCGAGCTCGAGCCGCTCGACGCCGTTGTAGAGCGGCAGGTAGAGCGCGAACTCTCGGCCGCCTCGCGGCGGCGGTGCGAGGCCTGCGCACAGCCGCTGGCTGACGTCCTGACCGGACGGGCGCGACACGCTGACCCAGCGCAGGCGGCCGCGGTCGTCGCGGGCGTAGAGGTCGACGCCGCTGACGCCCGTCGCCGGCATGTGGAACATCGAGAGCGTCGGCGAAGTCAGGCGGTAGCGCACGTGCAGCTCGCGCGCGTCGGTGGTGAACCGCGCCGTGATCCCTGCGCTGTGGCGGGACAGGTCCCAGACCGCCTCTCGGACCTCGGCCTCGGCGGCGGCGGGCAGGCGGTCGAAGGTCGCGGCGCGCTCGTCGAAGGCGCGGCCTTCGAGGCGCCAGTCGGCGACGTCGACCCAGCGCAGCGCGGGCATGGCCTGCGCGTGGAGCGCGGTGGAAGCGGGCGCGGAGAGCGCGAGCAGCGCGGCGAGCATGCGGGCGATCGGCATGCGCTCATGCTACGTCGTCGCGCCGCGGGTCCTGCCCGCGCTTCAGCCGCCGCAGGAAGTACTGGACGAACGGCCCGATGCTGAACGCGAACCACGCCGTGCCCAAGCCGATCGTGCCGCCGAGACAGAACCCGATCGCGAGCGCGCCGAGCTCGATGCCGGTGCGGACCTTCCAGATGGTGTAGCCGCGCTTGCCGATGCCGGTCATCAGCCCGTCGCGGGGGCCCGGGCCGAGTCCGCCGCCGAGATAGAGCCCCGACGCGAGGCCGACGATCACCGGGCCGGCGGCGCACAGCGCGACGCGCCCCCAGAGCGGCGGGGACGCGGGCAGCCACGCGAGCGTGATGTCGACCGAGCAGCCGATCAGGCCGGCGTTGAGCAGCGTGCCCAGGCCGAGCTGCTCCTTGAGCGGCACGAACGCGAGCACCAGCACGGCGCCGGTCCCGATGATGACGGTGCCGATGCTGACGCCCAGCTCGCCTGCGACGCCCTGATGGAACACGTCCCACGGCGGCACGCCGAGGTCGGCGCGGACCATCGCGGCGATGCCGACCCCGAACAGCCAGACGCCCAGCGTGACCTGCGGCAGACGGCGCAGCGTTTCGCCGAGCGGCAGCAGCAGGAGGAGGGGCAGGCGCGGCATGCGCGCAGGACTCTACGCGCTAGGATGCAGGCGTGAAGACACGCGCGCTCCGGATGTGCCCCCTCCTCGCGGCGATGTTCGCCGGCTGCTCTTCGTCGCACGAAGCTCCGCAGCCGCAGTCCGCGCCGGTCTACCGCCTCGACGCCGACACCGGCCTGACGCTGCGCGAGGGCTTCGACGCCGACCTGGTCTACGACGTGCCCGACGAGCAGGGCTCGTGGGTGTCGATGGACTTCGACCCGAAGGGCCGGCTGCTGGTCTCCGACCAGGACGACAAGGGCGTCTTCCGGCTGACGCTGCCCGCGGCGGGCGACGCGGCCGGCGAGGTCGCGGTCGAGCCGATGCGCGGCTTCCCCGAGGAGCCGGTCGCGTGGGGACGGCGCACGGTGTTCGGGGCGCTCGGCTTCCTCTACGCGTTCGACAGCCTCTACATGTCGACGATGAAGGGGTTCTATCGGGTGCGCGACACCGACGGGGACGACGCCTTCGACGAGTTCACCCTGCTCAAGAAGCTGCACCCTGGCTGGGAGCACTCGGCGCACACGATCGTGCTCACCGAGGACGGCGAGGGGCTCTATGTGATCTCGGGCAACCACTCGCGGCTGCCCGACGGCGTGCGCACGCTGCACCCAGAGGTCTACGCCAACGACACCGTGCTGCCGTCGATGCCGGACCCGAGCGGGCACGCGCGCGGCATCGGGCCGCCGGCGGGCTGGATCGCGCGGGTCTCGCCGGACGGCTCGGAGTGGACGATGATCGCGCACGGGCTGCGCAACGGCGTCGACCTGGCGATCAACCGCGAGGGGGAGCTGTTCACCTGCGACAGCGACCTCGAGTTCGACGTCGGCAGTCCGTGGTATCGCCCGACGCGCGTCAACCACGTCACGTCGGCGAGCGAGTTCGGCTGGCGGACCGGCTCGGCCAAGTGGCCGGACTACTACGCCGACAGCTGCGGTTCGGTCTGCGACCTCGGACCGGGTTCGCCGACGGGGATCAGCTTCGGCCACCACTCCAACTTCCCCGCCGCGTTCCAGGGCCAGCTGTTCGTCTGCGACTGGACCTTCGGCACCGTCTACACGGTCGACATGGAGGAGGACGGCGCGAGCTACCGCGGCCAGAAGACCGAGTTCCTGCACGGCGAGCCGCTCAACGTCTCGGCGATGCGGTTCGGCCCCGACGGGCACATGTACTTGCTCACCGGCGGCCGCAACACGGACTCCAAGCTCTACCGCGTGCGCTACGTCGGCGCGCCGGAGCCGGGCGAGGGGCGGCGCCTGCTGGCCAACAAGGGGCTGCGCGACCTGCGCCGTTCGCTGGAGCGGTTTCACGGCGACGCGTCGGCAGGGGCGGCGGCGGTCGCGGCCGCGTGGCCGCATCTCAGCCACATCGACCGCGCCGTGCGCTACGCCGCGCGGCTGGCGATCGAGAGCCAGGACGTCGCGCTGTGGCGAGACCGCGTGCTGGCCGAGCAGGATCCGCGCGCCCTGGTGCACGCTGCGATCGCGCTGGCGCGCCACGGGGACGCGGCCCTCGGCGGCCGCCTGATGGCGCGGCTGCGGGACGTCGCCTTCGGCGAGATGGAGCGCGACGACCAGCTCGCGCTGCTGCGAGCCTGCGGCCTGTGCCTGATCCGCATGGACGTCGACGAAGCTTTGCAGGCGGCGTTGGCGGAGCGGCTGCTGCCGCACTATCCGTCGGGAGCCAAGGACCTCGACGCTGAGCTCTGTCGGCTGCTCTGCCGCCTCGACGCGCCGGGCGTGGTGGCCGCGACCGTCGCGCTGATGAAGACCACGCAGACCCAGGCGATGGCGTACGACGCGACCACGCTGGCGCGTCACGAGTACGGCAAGCCGATCCTCGAGGCGATGGCCAACGCGCCCAACAGCCGCAACATCCACTTCGCCTACTGCCTCCGGGGCGTGCAGCGCGGCTGGACGCGCGCGCTGCGCAAGGACTACTTCGGCTGGCTCAACCGCATGCTGCAGACGCAGGGCGGCAAGAGCTTCTCGGGCTACATCCGGGCGATCCGCGAGGACGCGATCGAGGCGCTGCCCGACGACGAGCTGGCCTCGGTCGCGTGGCTGATCGGCGACGTCGAGCCGATCGATCAGGGTGCCTTGCCGCAGGCCAAGGGGCCGGGCGAAGCGTGGACCGCGGCGCGTGTTGTCGAGGCGTGCGAGGACCAGCTGGTCGGCCGTGACTTCCAGAACGGCAAGGCCATGTTCCAGGCCGGGCAGTGCGTGTTGTGTCACCGCTTCGCGGGCGAGGGTGGCCGCTGCGGCCCGGACCTCGGCTCGGTCGGCAAGCGCTTCTCGATCGAGGCCATCGCGTCGTCGATCTGCGCGCCCAACGAGGTCATCGCCGAGCAGTACCAGGCGAGCGTCGTCACCATGCAGGACGGCGAGGAGCTGCACGGCCGCGTCATCTACCGCGACGAAGGCGAGCTCGCGGTGGCGACCAACGCCTACGACTTCGCGGACCTCACCAAGGTGCCGAGCGGTGAAGTCGCGTCGGTCGAGCTGTCGCCGCTGTCGATGATGCCGCCCAACACGATCGGCCAGATGAACGCCGACGAGGTGCGCGACCTGATCGCCTACCTCGTCTCGGGCGGCAATCGACGGCACAAGGTGTTCGCGAAGCGCTGAGCCCGCCGGCTACTGGTCGGGGAACTTCGCGCTGTAGCCCCAACTCTGCCATTCGTCGACGCGCGAACCCCGGTCCATCTGGCCTTGGGTGAAGATGCTCCCGTTGCCGTAGTAGTGGGTCGTCAGCCCGTGTTGGTCGCCGTCTAGGTAGGTCGTGTCCAGCTTCTTGCGGCCGTTGGGGTGGTAGAGGGTCCAGGGGCCGGTCATCTCGCCGTCCTTGACCATGCCGCGTCCCCACTTGCGGCCGCGCCAGCGCGGGTTGGGCGTGGACTTCGAGTAGTGGAGCGTGTGCACGCCGTCGGGCAGCGCGGAGACGTCCTCCTCGATCTTCTGGCCGAACAATCCCCACCAGAGCTGCGATGGGCTCGCGCAGGCGGAGCAGGCCATCAGGGTGACGGTGAGCAGGATGGTTGTGCGTAAGGGCATGTTGACTCCTCTCTTCTCGGTCTCGGTTCGTCGCGCTGCGGAGGTGCTGCGCTCTCTCCCTGCTACGATCGGCAGAGAAGTCGTTTCGTTGTAGAAACAACGTCTGCATCCGTTGTTTCGCTCAGCTACATGAAGAAGGGGCCCTGATCCGCGCGGCGATCGGGCCCGGCGACGACCGGTTCGACACGCGCGATCTCTCCTCCCGGCTCCAGCAAGCGCGGTTCGAACGCCCGGGAGCACTGCGGTCGCCCTGGCAGTTCCCGTCGTGCAACACAGGTGAACGATGCATTTAGATTATGTTGCTTAGACGAATCATGGTTACGGGCGAAGATGCCCTTGTTGCAGCATCGCGATGCCCGTGCACGCAGAACGCTGCCGGCTCGTTGTCCAGCACCACGCGACCCTCGGATCCCCGGAGAACCCCATGAGAAAAGCGATCCTCTACGCCACCTTGCCGCTGATCGTCGGCGCCTACGTCGTCTACTTGGCGGCGCTGCCGTTTTTCGTGGCGGCCACCTTCGACCTGCTGCCCAGGGGCAACAACGGCCTCGGCCTCGGCCTGCTGTTGGCCGCAGGCGCCTACTTCGGCCTGATCCTCGTCGTCGTGGGGGAGGCCGTCGTCTTCTCAATGGGTGTGGTGTGGCTCCTTCGTCGCAGGGCCATGCGGGTCCGGGCGCGTGGTGCACCAACTGCAGCGATGCCGGCAGCGCGACCTGAGGGGGCGCCTCAGCCTCCGGCCCTCCCTGGCTGCGCTGATCTTGCGAGGAGCTAGAGCCATGCAGCCGAACGATCCCGCTCCTGCGGCTGCTCCGTGTTTCCACGGCGGCGCGTTCTTCGAGGCCATCGGCACCAGGTTCGACGACCTGAGCCGGTCCGCCAGCGTCGTCAACGCCGACGTGCTCGACGCATGGTTCCCGCCTGCGCCGAAGGCGCTCCTGGCGCTGCGTGACCATCTCCCTTGGCTGCTCCGGACGTCGCCGCCGACGGACTGCGGCGGCTTCCTCGAGGTGGTCGCCGAGCAGCGCGGGGTGCCGGCCGAGTGTCTGCTGCCCGGCGGCGGCTCGTCCGACCTGATGTTCCTCGCGCTGCCGAGATGGCTCGACGCTGGCTCCCGTGTCACCCTGCTCGACCCGACCTACGGCGAGTACCGACACATCCTCGACCACGTCGTCGGCTGCGAGGTCGACGCGCTGCCGCTGCGGCGCGCCGAGGGCTACGGCGTCGACCTTGGCGCGCTCCAGCGGTCCGCCGCCGAGAGCGACCTGCTGATCTTGGTCAACCCGAACAGTCCGACGGGCCAGCACGTGGCGCGCTCGGAGCTGGTGCAGCTGCTCGACGCCGTGCCTGCCTCGACGCGCGTTTGGATCGACGAGACGTACGTCGAATACGTCGGCACAGCGGAGTCGCTCGAGCAGGACGTCGTGCGGCGCAAGAACGCCGTCGTCTGCAAGTCGATGTCCAAGGTCTACGCGTTGAGCGGCGCGCGCGCGGCCTACCTCTGCGGCAGCACGGCGCTGCTCGCGCCGCTGCGGCGCTACGTGCCGCCGTGGGCGGTCAGCCTGCCGGCGCAGGTCGCGGCGGTCGCGGCGCTGCAGTCCCCGGACTACTACGCCGCCCGCTACGTCGAGACCCACGCGCTCCGAGGAGAGCTCGCGAAGGCGCTCGCCGCGCTGCCCGGCGTCGACGTCCTGGTGGGCTGCGCGAACTTCCTGCTGTGTCATCTGGACGACGGCCTGCCGACCGCGGCCGAGGTGGTCGCGCGCTGCCGCGAGGCGGGCGTGTTCCTGCGAGACGCCCAGGCGATGGGGCGCTGTATGGGGCCGCGGGTGCTCCGGACCGCGGTCAAGGACGCCGTCGACAACGCGCGCATCGCCGCCGCGATCGCGTCGGCCCTGGCGGACTAGCGCGGCTGGACGTGGCTCACCTGCCGCCCATCAGGTGGTAGACCGCCTCGTAGAAGCTGCCGGCACCGCGGGGGTCCTGGGTCGCGCCGGCGAACCACGGCTTATCCCAGCTCCCGGGCGTGCTGCCGAAGAACGGCCGGATGTACCAGCAGACCTGGCCGCCGACGAGCAGCGACGCGCCCATCCATGCGGCGAGCAGCAGCGCCCGGCGTCGGCCGTCGACGACGGTGTCCGGCAGCTCGCGGCGCGCGCGGAGCACGACCGACAGGCACCCGGTGGCGGCGATCGCGACCACGTTGAAGCGCAGGAAGCCCGGATAGCCGCCGAGGTCGCCGGCGACGGGGTCGACCATGGTCGCGGCGAGGAAGAGCACGACGGGCGTCAGCGACGCGAGCAGCACGCTGATGTCCAAGAAGACGCCGAGCACGACGCGCTGCACCCGCAGGAACGTCAGCGGCGCGCCGAGGAACTTGCTCGCCACGTGGTAGCAGAGCGCGCACGTGGCGGCGGTCACGACGATCAACAGCGGGAACTTGACCAGGTTCCGCAGCCCGTAGACCCAGCTGTTGGCGACGCCGATGCTGAACCCGTAGGTCGCCGAAGCGAGCGTCAGCGCGGCGACCGGGCGCGCCCAGCGGGTCACGAGAGCATTCCGAGCGTCTCGGCCATGCGCCACGTCAGGAACACGACCAGCAGCTGCCATCCGGCCCAGAGCGCCCAGCTGTCGCGCAGCGGGGCGAGCCTCGCGTCGCTGTAGAGGCACCGATTGACGTGGCTCAGCGCCAGCACCAGCGACAGCACGAGCAGCACGATCCGGGTGACGTTCCACCCGGCGGCGGCGGCCGGCATGGTGAACTGCAGGAACCAGTAGATGGGCGCGAATCCGAGCGTGAACAGCGCCGCCGCAGACGGGATCACCAGCGCGATCGCGAGGCACTGGAGCGGCTGCAGCCGCACGCCGAGGTAGACAGAGAAGACCTGTAGCGACGGGTAGCACAGCAGCACCGACCCGAGGAACAGCGCCGCGACGTGTGCTGTGCGGTCGAGGCCGTCGACCACCGCGAACGGCAGCGCCGCGAGCAGGCTGCACACCAACAGCGCGGCCAACAGGGCCGGCAGGGCCTCGGCGCCGTGCAGGGTGGCCGCCAGCCGGCGGCGCTCGCCGAGCACCACGTCCAGCAGCCGGTGAGGCCGGCGCGCGGTGGCGGCGAGCTCTCCCGCGGCGAACGGTGTCGCCTCGCGCTCGTCGGGCAGGTCGGGTGGGGTCGGCCGCTCGGGCCCCGCTTGGGAGGTCTCACTCATGAAGCTTTGCAAAGCAAAGCATATGAGCTTTGCTTTGTAAAGTAGGGCCGCGTGGCGCGGCGCGGCGGGTGCTCAGCGGCCCAGCAGGCCCCGGCGCGCGAGGTTGTGCATCAGCGCGGCCAGCCCGAACTCCCACTTCGGGATGGCGTGGCAGTGCTGCACGCGGTTCTGCAGCGCGCCGAGCTTTGGCGACGAGATCCGCACGACGTCGCCGAGGTGGTGGGTGAACCCCTGGCCCTCGACGTCGCGGTCCTGGGTCGGCGCGAACATGGTGCCGGTGAACAGCGCGATGCCGTCGGGGTACTGGTGGCTGTCGTGCACCGTCTGCCGGACCAGGTCGGTGACGTCGCGGCTGATGCGGCTCATCGGGCTCACCTCACGCAGCTCGAAGCCGTCCTCGCCGCGGATCTCCAGCGTGACCTCGGCGCGGCGCACGTCGTCCAGGGAGAACGTGCCGTCGAACAGGCGCACGAACGGGCCGACCGCAGCGGAGCCGTTGTTGTCCTTGGCCTTGCCCAGCAGCAGCGCGCTGCGGCCTTCGATGTCGCGCAGGTTGACGTCGTTGCCGAGCGTCGCGCCGACGATCCTGCCGCGCGGATCGACGACGAGCACGACCTCGGGCTCCGGGTTGTTCCACGACGAGATCTCCAGGATTCCGACGTCGTCGCCGACGCCGACCGCCGACATCGCCTGGGCCTTGGTGAAGACCTCTGCGTAGGGGCCGATGCCGACCTCGAGGTACTGCGACCAGAGCCCCTCCTGCTGGAGGACCTGCTTGACCTGCTCGGCTTGCTGCGAGCCGGGAACCACGCTGGACACCTCGGCGCCGATCCGGTCGCGGATCTGATCCCGGACGGCCTCGGCGCGCGCGCTGTCGCCGCCGGCGCGCTCCTCGATGACCCGCTCGAGCGCGCTGACCATGAAGGTCACGCCGCACGCCTTGATCGGCTGCAGGTCCACGGGCGCCAGGAAGCGGGGGCGAGCATCGTCTCGCGGAGGGCCGAGCGTGTTGGCCATCACGTCTTCGTAGCTGCCGACGCGCGGCAGCCGTCCCGTCCCGTCGGTGACCCACGCCGTCCCCTTCGCGAACAGCTCCGACGTCGTCGCCGCGATCGAGCTCAGGTCGTAGACGCCCTCGGCGCGCACCCAGACCGGGCTGGGGCCTGCGACGGACCCCGTGAGGTCGGACGGGAGCCACGCCCGGCCGACCAGCAAGCCGTCGAAGCCGTCTTCTGGGAGCACCGGGCGCACACCATGGGTCATCGCTGCAGTGGAGCCGCGCCCGAGCGCGCAGGCAAGCCGACCGCGGCCAGGAATCGTCGCCGCGATTGTGGGGCGCGCGCGGCCAGGATAAGCACGACGCATGGAGACCTCTGTGCTCAAAGGTCCGGCGCTGCGGCGCGTCTCGGCGACGGACGAGGCGGCGGTGCGCGCGATGTTCGCCGAGCAGCGCGCGATGCTCGAGCTCGTGCGCCGCGACGGCCTCTGGGACTGGCTCGGCGGCATGCCGGCCGGCTTCGGCAACCCCAAGGCGGGGCTCTACGGGATCTACCTCGCGGTCGCGTTCGTCGTGTTCGCCGCGCTGGCCTTGATCGTCGCTGGCTTCGACCGCGGCGTCTGGCTGCTGTCGTGCGCGGCGCTCGCGGCGCTGTGCCTGGTCGCGCGCGCGCTGACCGAAGGCCGCGCGGAGCGCCAGACGGAGGCCTACTACCGCCGCGCGCGCACGATGCCGGCGGTCGTCGTCGCCGTCGACGAGCCGGACTGGGGCGGCGCGTCCGATGACGATCCGGA
>CAZTQF010000025.1:0-12510 GCA_964615255.1 uncultured candidatus Brocadiaceae bacterium
TCGTCGCGCTCACCTGCGAGCTGCCGCCGTTCGCGATGCCCGGCCTGAGCCTCGACGTGAAGTGCTCGGTGCTCGGCGACGCGCTGTCGCTGCGCGGCGGCGTGCTGCAGCGCGCCGAGCTCAAGGGCCCCGACGGCGTCACCTACGTCGTCGCCGACGGCCAGCTCACCACCGGGGGCTTCGTCGCCCAGGGACGCAACGCGTCCGTCAGCAAGAACCCCAACGCGACCGCCGACGCCATCAAGGGCGGCGACGTGATCCGGGAGCTGCCCTCGTCGCTGCTCAGCGAGTCGGGCAGCCTCGAGCTCCGCCTGCGCAACCCGAGCCCGTTCAACGCCAGCTCGGTCGCCAGCGGCATCGCGACCGCGCTCGCCGGATCAGGCGTCGAGGTCACCGCCGTCAACCCGGCGCTGGTGCGGCTCGAGCTGCCCGACGCGCAGCGCAACGACAACGAGGCCATGCGCCTGCTCACGCTCGTCGGCGACGTGCGCGTCGCGGTCGAGAACCCGAGCAAGGTGACCATCGACCAGGTCAGCGGCACGGTGCTCGCCGGCGAGGGCGTGCTGATCAGCCCCTGCGTGGTCGGCGTCAGCGAGCTGACCATCGCGATCGTCGAAGAGGACTTCGTCTCGCAGCCCAACCCCTTCTCGGACGGCACCTCGGAGCGGGTCGGCCGGACCCGCGTCGAGGCCCAGACCAACAGCAGCGAGCTGCAGCCGATCGGCGGCGGCGGCGCGACGGTCGCGGACCTGCTGCAGAACCTCAAGACGCTCGGGCTCACGCCCCAGCAGCTCGTCGGCGTGTTCATCGCGCTGGACAAGGGCGGCTTCCTGCACGCCGACCTGGAGGTGCAGTGATGGACGCGCTCGCGCTCGCCAAGCTGTCGCTCAAGCCGAAGGACGCCGCCCAGGAGGCGCGCGCTGAGGCGGAGAAGGTGGCGCATCAGTTCGAGGCCGTGTTCGTGAAGACCCTCGTCGGCGCGCTGCGCTCGACGGCGTCGGTCGGCGGCGAGGGCGGCGGCATGTTCGGGGACGGCCCCGGCGCTGACACCTACGCCGGCTGGTTCGACCAAAACGTCGCCGACCACCTCGCCGAGACCGGCGGGCTGGGCGTCGCGTCCGCGGTCCTCTCGGACATGGAGCGCCACGGCGCCCTGGAGTCGGTGGAGCAGACCAGCGGACGTCGTGAGGCCGCGTCCCGCCTGCGCCGCGCGGCGGCGAACGACGAGCGGCTGACCAGCGTCAACGCCAAGAAGGGAGGCTTCGATGTCGTTCTCTGAGGACGCCAAGGCCCTGGAGGCCTCGTTCGCGGCCGCGGCGGGCCTGCTGCGCTCGCTGCTGGAGGCCCTGCAGGCGCGCCGCGCCGCGTGGGTCTCGATCCGCCCGGACACCGTCGCGCCGTCCGCCGAGATCGAGCAGCTCTCGCAGCAGCTCGCCGCCGAAGAGCGCCGCCGCGGCGAACTCGTGGCGCGGCTGCGCGCGTCGCTGCCGACCCCCGCGGGCGCGCGCCCCGAGCAGCTCCACGTCAACGTCACGAGGATCTGCGGCGCGCTCGGGCCGGACGCCGCGCGGTCGCTGCGCGCCGCCGCCGACGAGGTCACGCAGCTCGCCAAGCTGGTGCGCGGCGAGACCGCGCTCGGCAACCGGCTGCTGCAGTTCGCGCAGAACGCGCAGAGCGGCGTCGACGCCCAGGTGCTCGACGCAGCCAAGAGCGCGCGCGCTCCCGGCTACGACCGGAACGCGCGCAACCTGAACGGACCCAACGCCGCCGGCCAGCTGGTCGACGGCAGGATGTGAGGCACGAGGAGACCCCCAGATGACCTTCGGTTTCGGAATGGGAGCGGGACTCGCGGCGCTGCGCGCCGCCCAGCTCGGGATGCAGACGGCGGGCAACAACGTCGCCAACGCCAACACCCCCGGCTACGCGCGGCAGCGCGTCGAGCTCGGCTCGGCGTTCGCCTACGGCGTACGCGGCAACCTGCAGATCGGCACAGGCGTCGACGTCAACGGCATCTCCCGGATGATCGACGACGGCCTCGAGCGCCGCATCCAGCTGCAGCTCGGCCTGGTCGGCGCCGCCGAGGTCGACAGCCTGCGCATGCGGGAGATCGAGAGCATCTTCGCGGAGCCCGACGAGGGCCTGTCGAACTCCTACAAGGACCTCTTCGGCGCCCTCGACCAGCTGCGCACCGACCCGGCCGACCGCGCGCTCCGCGGCGGGCTGGTCCAGTCCGGCGCGATGCTGAGCGACCAGTTCAACCTGCTCTCCCGCCGCCTCGGCGACCTCGGCGCCAGCACCTTCGACGAGGTCCGCGGCCTGACGCGTCAGGTCAACCAGCACACGGCAGCGATCGCGCGGCTCAACGAGCAGATCATCTCGACCGAGGCCAACGGTTCCCAGGCCAATGACCTGCGCGACGCGCGCTCGCAGCACGTCAAGGAGCTGGGCAAGCTCCTCGACACGCAGGCCATCGAGCGGTCGTCAGGCAGCCTCGACCTGCTGGTCGGCGGCAGCCTCGTCGTCGCCGGCAACCGCGCGACGACCATGCGCGTCAGCAAGAACAGCGCCGGCGGGACCGAGCTCCGCGTCGGAGAGAGCGCGTCGGCCGCCACGGTCCGCGAAGGGCGCATCGCCGCGCTGCTGCGTCAAGAGCAGGGCGGCCTGCCGGGCTACACGACGCGCATCGACGAGCTCGCCCGCAGCACGATCCTCGAGTGGAACCGCATCCACTCGACCGGCGTGCCCGCGTCCGGCCCGTTCCAGTCGCTGATCGCCGCCAACGCAGCGGTCGACGGCGACGGCGACGGCGTCATCGGCGACGAGCTGCTCTCCCAGGCCGGCTTCGCGTTCCCGATCGAGCGCGGCGAGCTCTACGTGGCCGTCACCGACCGCGCCACCGGCGCGCTGGAGCGCACCCGGATCGACATCGACCCCGACGCGATGACGCTGCAGGACCTCGCGGCCGAGCTGTCCGCGATCGACCACGTGACCGCGACCGTAGATCCCGCCGGTCGCCTGCGCGTCAACGCCGACAGCGGCTACGGCTTCGACTTCTCGCCGCGGCTCGACCCCAACCCGGACGACGGCACCTTCGGCGGGGTCAACCCGACGGTCGGCAGCCGGAGCTCCGGGCCGTACGACCTGTCCGGGCAGCCGTTCCCGCAGGAGTTCGACGTCGACGTCGGCGCGGGCCCGCAGCGGATCACGCTGCAGGCCAGCGACTTCGCCAACCCCGCCGAGGCGAGCGCCGAAGAGCTCGCCGCGGCCATCAACGGCCAGCCGGCGACCGACGTCACGGCGTCGGCCGTCGGCGGCCGCCTGATGCTCCAGGGCAACCAGGGCGGCGCCACCGCCGCGCTGACCGTGACCGCGGGCTCCAACAGCCCGCTGGGGAGCCTCGACATCGCCAGCGGCACGACCGCCAGCGGCCGCGACCACGCGATCGACGTCCGCGTCGAGGGCAGCTACGACGGCAGCGACAACCAGCGGCTCACGTTCGTCGCCGAGTCGAGCGGCACGATCGGCGTCAGCGACGAGCTGCGGGTCCGCGTGCTCGACCAGAACGGACAGCTGGTGACCACGCTCGACGTCGGCAGCCAGTACCAACCCGGCGAGCCGATCCCGCTCGGCAACGGCGTGCAGGTGTCGTTCGGCTCCGGCGAGCTGTCGGGTGAGAGCGGCCAAGCCTTCGCCCTCGACGCGCTCGCGGACAGCGACACCAGCGACGTCCTCGTCGCCACCGGGATGAACGCGTTCTTCCTCGGATCCACGGCCGCGGACATGCGGGTCCACGAGGAGCTGCAGCGCAACCCAGACCGCCTCGCGGCGGGCACCGGCCCGGCGTCGGGCGACGCCGGCAACCTGATGCGCCTGGTCGGGCTGCGCGACCGCGACCTCACGTCGCTCGACAGCAACACGATCGAGGACTTCTACGCCGACCTCGTCGGCGACCTCGGGTTCGACACGGCCGCGGCGCGCGGCGCGCTCGACGCCCAGGCCCAGCTGCTGGGCCAGCTCGAGGCCGACCGGGAGTCGGTCTCGGGCGTCAACATCGACGAGGAGATGGTCGACCTGCTGAAGTACCAGCAGTCCTACGAAGCTGCCGCGCGATTCATCAGCGTCGCGCAGGAGATGACCGAGGTGCTGATCAACCTGGGGAGGTGACCGTGGCCATGCGCATCACGCAAAGCACGCTCTACTCGCGCGCGCTCTTCGACATTCAGCGCGGGCTGTTCCGCTACTCGCAGCTGCAGACCGAGGTGGCGACCGGTCGGCGCGTCAACCGGCCGTCGGACGATCCGGCGGCGGCGCTGCGCGTGCTGCCGCTCCGCGGCGAGCTGCGAGACCTCGCGCAGTTCGGCGAGAACGTCTCGCTCGCGCGTGAGACGCTCGACACCAGCGCCGCCTCGCTCGAGGACGGCTCGAGCGTGATGCAGCGCGTGCGCGAGCTCGCGACGCAAGCCGCCAACGGCACGCTCAGCAGCAGCGACCGCGCCAGCATCTCGGCCGAGGTCGACCAGCTGCTCGACCAGATGCTCGGCATCGCCAACAGCCGCCGGGGCGAGCGGTACCTGTTCGGCGGCACCGAGACCGGCGCGCCGCCGTTCTCGCTTGAGACCTTCGGCGGCCGCACGCGCGCCGTCTACAGCGGCAATCGCGACAGCCTTGAGGTGTCGGTGTCCCCCGGCATGAGCGCCGAGCTCAACATGCCCGGCGACTCGGTGTTCCTCTCGCGCGACCGTGGCGCGACCAGCTTCACGGCTGCGTCCGGCAGCGCGGACACCGGGATCGCCTCGTACGGCTCGGGCGACACCGGGGTCGGCTTCGGGAGGCTGGAGGTCTCCTTCGCGGGCTTCGCAACCAGCTCGTTGCCTGCTTGGCTGAGTCCGGGCGGCGGCGCCACCACCGCGCTGGGCGAGCTCACCTACGAATACACGCCCGCGTCGCCAGGGCCGATCCCGACGACCGCGACCCTGAGCGTCGCCGGCGGCCCGCCGATGCCGGTCCCGGTCACCAACGGCCAGTTCCGCACCGAAGACGGCCGCGAGGTGTCGCTGAGCGTGAGCGATCCGGGCAGCGCGAGCCCGGTCAGCGGCTCGATCCAGGCCAACGCTCGACTGTCGACGGACGGCGGCAAGACCAGCTCCGAGGTCACGAACTTCGACGCCAGCCCGAACGCCGTGCGCAACAGCGACGACGGCTCGATGCTCTACCTCGACCCGAGCAACCTGAGCCGCACGGGCAGCGTCGACGTCAAGTACGGCGGCACCTTCGACGTCTTCACGACGCTCGCAGAACTGCGCGACGCGCTCGCCAACGAGGCCGGGCTGGACGACAACTCGGTGCGCGATCGGATCGGCAGCCTGCTCGGCGAGATCGACCGAGCCCACGACGCCGTGCTCGACGGCCTGCGCGAGCTGGGCTTCCGGTCCGCGAGCATGGACGTCCTGCAGAACCGCGTCCAGGGCCAGCGCGTGGCCCGCACGGAGTCGCTGTCACGCATCGAGGACACCGACATCGCGGAGTCGATCCTCGAGCTGCAGCGCCAGGACCTCTCGTATCAGACGGCGCTGCAGGTCAGCGCGCGGGTGCTGCAGACCAGCCTGCAGGGGTTCTTGCGATGACCACCGTCGGACACGTCGACGCGGCCGTCACGGCGCGACCCGCTGCCGAAGCGACGCAGACCGCCGCGACCGAGGCGTCCCCGCGCTTCCAGGAGCTGCTCGAGCGCCTCCAGCGGCTCACGGCCACGCAGACGAACGCCGAAGCAGTGGACTCGCCCGAGAGCCTCCGGCAGGCCCTGCGCACCGCCGACGAGGGCTTCGTCGCGGCCATGGACCTGCGCCGGCAGCTCGAGGACGCGTTCCGCAAGCAGACAACGTGAGCGCGGGCGTCCAGAGCGTCCGGCAGTTGCGCCGCGAAGACGTGCAGCCGTTTTTGCCGCTGCTCGACGAGTGGCTGCTGGGTGACGCGCTCTACGGAGTGCAGCACACGTGGCCGCAGCTCTACCGGAGCGACGGCGAGGGCGCGTTCTTCGCGGTCGTCGAGGAGGGCCGCCTCCTCAGCCACTGCGCCTACCGTCGCGCGACGCTCCACGACGGCGCGGACGCGCAGGAGGTCGTCCTGCTGGGCTCGGTCGCGACAGCACCTGCGGCCAGGGGACGCGGCCTCGCGGGCGACGTGCTGGAGGCCGCGCTGGCCTCGCTGGGAGACGACGTCTCGGCCGCGCTGCTCTGGGCGGAGCGCCCCGAGCTCTACGAGCGCCACGGCTTTCGGGCGACGGGCGAGGACGCTTGCCTGCTGCTGGCGCGGCGCCCGCGGCGCGCAGCACCGGAGGTCCGGCTCGCTACAGTCGACGACCACGCGCGGCTGCACGCGCTCCACGAGCGCAAGCCGCGGCGCATCGAGCGGTCGCGCAGCACGATGTCGACCCTGCTGAGCACGCCCGGCATGACGACCGTGGTCGCCGAGCGTGACGGCGCGCCCGTCGCCTACGCGTGCACGGGCAAGGGCGCCGACCTGCAGGGCCACTGGCACGACCTCGGCGGCGACGACGAGGACCTCGCGCGGCTGCTCCCGGCCGCGCTGCACCTCACCGGCCAGACCCAGGCCGCGCTGCTGCTGCCGCCGTACCGCGCAGACCTCGCGCGCCTGCTGTCCGACCACGTGGTCGGCACAGCGCCCGTTCCGGGGCCGATGCGTTGGGGTCGGACGCCGCGGTCGGGGCCGTGCTGGATCGACGGCCTCGACTCGGTCTGACCGATCACGGAGAGATCGTCACCGACACCGCCGTGCCTGCGCGCACCGGCTGGAGGCCTGCGTCGAAGACGACGTGGGCGAAGTCGAGGGTCACGCCGACCAGCGCCGGCGGGATCACGCCCGGCGGCGCGAGCACCGCGGACGCGCCGGCCCCGGCGGCGTCGAGCAAGCACAGCGTGTCGACGAACACCCCTGTGTTCCACTGCGTCGCCATCGCGTCGGTCAACGCGTCCACGTTGAGCGGCAGGGCCGTCCCGCCGGGCAGCGCGGCGCCCGGAGACCGGCCCGACAGCGTGCCCAGCAGCAGCGCGTAGCGGTTGGCGTGCGCCGTCCCGGTGAGGTGGTCGAAGCGGACCTGATCGCCGGCGACCGACAGCGACGCACGGTCCGCCCACATCGAGCGGTCGACGTAGTTGGCCTGGAACAACAGGTTCGACCCCGGGTGCGAGTAGCTCATCACCGTCTGGCCCGCAGGCGTCACCTCGAACACGCGGTTCTGCGTGCCGCTGCAGATCAGCGTGTTGCCGTTGGGCAGGCGCTCCGCGCTCGACGTCACGTTGGAGAAGAACCCCGGCTCGGTGAACGTCCACAGCGGCGCTGGCGGCCCGTAGGTGCCGAGCACGGGGTCGATCGCGAGGTTGCCCGCGGCGTCCATCGGCAGCGCAAGCTCGTAGACGGCGGACGACGTCGGCGTGTGGCGGTTGTTGAACACCGTCAGGTGGCCCGCCCCCGGGTAGCCAGGCGGCACGAACCGCGGGTCGTGTTGGCCGTCGAGCTGCTGGTCCTGCGCCGTGCCTGCGCCGTAGGCGGCCGGGTTCCCCCACCGCCAGAGGATGTCGCCGCCGCGACCGCGCGCGCCGCCCGTGTGCCCTGCCGCCTCGGCCGTCGTCGTCGCGTGATCGATGATGTAGACCTCGTTCTGCGCGCGCGCGCTGATCGCGATCAGGTCGTGGACCGGGTCGTAGTCGATGCCGTTGGCGTGGTTGTAGTCACCGTCGGTGAGCACCACCGGCGGGTAGTTGATGTCGAGGAGCTCCGGATGGTCGGCGACCACGCCGAAGTTGGGCTTGGTCGCGTCGTAGTCCTGGACGACGTGGTCGATCAGGTGCCACTCCCAGACGACGACGGCCGAGTTGGGCCCGGTCTGCTGCAGCTCGATGAGGCCGTCCGGCAGCCAGTCGGTCCCTGTCAACAGCGACGGATCCCGGCCCTGCGCGACCGCGTCGGCGACGGTGTAGCGCTCCCAGACGATGACGAGCACGTTGCCGTTCGGCATCGGCTCGAGGTCGTGGTGCCCGAAGAGGTTCGGCCCGCTCAGCGGGTAGTCCCAGCGCACCGTGCCGTCGAAGTCGATGCGCTGCACGCCGCCGGTCTGCCCTGGCACGGGGATGGCCGTCGCCTGACGGCCGCGCAGCAGGCTGCCGTCGGCGGCGACGTGCGCCGTGAGGTTGCCGCCGCCCGGCCACTGGTGGACGACGGTCCCCGAAGCGTCGAGGAGCTGCGTCGCGAAGTTGCCGATCGGCTGGAACAGGCGGAGGCCGGGAGCCTGTGCGCCGAGATGCCCTTGGGTAGCTGCGAACGCGAGCGCCAGTGCGGCGCGCGTCGCAGCGCGATGGAGATTCATGGTCGGGAGTCCCCGGGGCGGCAGGATCGAAGGATACCCGATGCCGCCGCACAGGGCGCGATCAGGGGCGGACGTCGCGGATGTCCGTGCGCCCCAGCGCAAGCATGACGAGCCGGTCGAAGCCCACCGCGACCCCGGCGCAGTCCGGGAACCCGCCCGCGAGCGCTGCGAGCAGCTCCTCGTCGACGGGCAGCTGCGACCGGCCCAGCTCCGCGCGGCGCCTGTTGGCCGCCTCGAACCGAGCGCGCTGCTCAGCCGCGTCCGCCAGCTCGTGGTAGCCGTTGGCGAGCTCGAGACCGTCGGCGTAGAGCTCGAAGCGGGCGGCCGTCGCGGGCGCTCCGCCGACTGCCTCGCAGACCCGCGCCAACGCCGCCTGCGCGGTCGGGTAGCCGTGCACGAACACCGGTCGCTCGCGGCCCAGCTGCGGCTCGATGTGGCCCACCAGCAGCAGGTCCAACGCGTCGTCGACCGTGCCGTCGTCGAAGCCGCGCGGCACGTCGACGCCGAGCGCGTGGCAGCGGCTCCGCAGCTCTGGCATCGTCGCCGCGAACGGGTCGAGGCCCGCGTGCTCGACGAACAGATCGCGGTAGCTGACGCGATCGAAGGGCGCAGTCGCCGTCGCCGGCAGCAGCTCTTGCACCAGCGCCTCGACCTCGTCCATCAGCTGGTGGTGGTCGAAGCCCGGCCGGTACCACTCGAGCATGGCGAACTCGACCGCGTGCCGCCGTCCGACCTCGCCGTCGCGGAACGCGTGCGCGAGCTGGTAGATCGGGCCCGACCCGGCGGCGAGCAGCCGCTTCATCGGTCCTTCCGGGGAGGCCAGCAGGTGGCGACGCGCCGCCCCTTCGCCGCCGAGCTGCACCGTGACCGGGACCGGGTCGATGTGCGCTTCGACCACGAGGCCGGCGCCGAGCAGCGGCGTGTCGACCTCGAGCACGTCGCGCGCCGCGAAGAACGCGCGCGTCCTGGCGGCGAGCGCCGCGCGCGCGCGCAGCAGCGCGATGGCGTCGGCGGCCACGCGGCGGCCCCGCTCAGCCCTTGGAGACGCGCTCGACGTAGTCGCCGGTGCGCGTGTCGACGCGCACGACGTCGTCGACGTTGATGAAGATCGGCACCATCAGCTCGGCGCCGGTCTCGACGGTCGCGGGCTTCTGCACGTTGCCGGAAGAGTTGCCCTTCGCGCCAGGCTCGGTGTAGGTCACCTTCATCTCGACGTGCGCGGGCGGCGTCACGGTGATGGGCGAGCCGTTCCACATGACGACGTCGCACTCCATCTCGTCCTTGAGATACTTCGCGGCGTCGCCGACCGCGTCGGCGCCGACCTGGAACTGCTCGAAGCTCTCGCCGTCCATGAAGTGGAAGTCCGTCGCGTCCTTGTAGAGGAACTGCATCGTCTTCTCCTCGACGTCCGCGGCCTCGAGCGAGTCGCCGCTGCGATAGTTCTTGTCCAGGACGCGGCCGGTCGTCAGGCTCTTGAGCCGCACGCGGTAGACCGCCTGGCCCTTGCCCGGCTTCATGAACTCGAGATCGACCATCAGGTAGGGCTCGTTCTCGATCTGGACCTTCAGGCCCTTCTTGAAATCACTCGTGCCGTAGGAAGCCATTGCGGCAAGAACGAATACCGAAACGAGCCGATCACCGCCAGTGCCACGCCTTGTCCCAACCGAGCCGCGCGCGTCCGCTGCGCCCGTCGCCTCCGCCGCGGCGACCCGCGCCGCCCGCGGCAGCTGGCGTGACCAGCTGCGCGCGGCGATCCGTGACCCGGACGAACTGATCGACCGACTCGGCCTGCCCGACGTCCTGCGCGGCCCCGCGCGCGAGGCCGCGCGCGCGTTCGGCCTGGTCGCGCCCGAGGCGTTCGTCGCGCGGATGCGGCACGGCGACCCGAGAGACCCGCTGCTCGCGCAGGTGCTGCCGATCGGCGAGGAGCTGGCGCCGGCGCCGCCGAGCTACGTCGCGGATCCCTGCGGCGACACAGCGGCGCTGCGCGCTCCCGGCCTGCTGCAGAAGTACCGCGGCCGCGCCCTTCTGATCGTCACGGGCGTGTGCGCGGTCGCGTGCCGCTACTGCTTCCGGCGCGAGTTCCCGTACGCAGACGGACCCGGGGGGCTCTCCGAGTGGCAGCCCGCGCTCGACGTGCTCCGCGACAGCCGAGACGTCGAGGAGGTCCTGCTCTCGGGCGGCGATCCGCTGATGCGCCCCGACGACTGGCTCGCGGACTTGGTAGCTCGGCTGGAGTCGATCCCGCACCTCCGGCGCCTGCGGATCCACACGCGGCTGCCGATCGTGATCCCCGACCGCGTCGACGACGCGCTGCTGGGGTGGCTGCGCGCCACGCGCCTCGCGCCGACCGTGGTCGTGCACAGCAACCACCCCGACGAGCTCGACGAGGCCTGCAGCGAGGCGATGCTGCGGCTGGTGAAGAGCGGCGTGCCCGTGCTCAACCAGACGGTGCTGCTGCGGGGCGTCAACGACGACGCCGGCACGCTCACCGAGTTGTCCCGCCGCCTGCTCGACGCGCGCGTCATGCCCTACTACCTGCACCAGCTCGACCCGGTCCGCGGCGCCCAGCACTGGGAGGTCCCGGTCGCGCGCGGTCTTGAGCTGGTCGCCGAGCTCCGCCGGCGCCTGCCGGGCTTCGGCGTGCCCCGCTACGTGCGCGAGGTCGTCGGCGCGGCCCACAAGGTCGAGCTCGGGCCCGAGGCCTGAGGGCCACACGTCCCTCTCCTCGCCGCGTATACTGACCGTTGCGCGGGTTCGACGAAGCGTCGAGAGCGCACGTCCGACCATGCCGACCGCTGTTCGATCTCTCGCCGTGCTGATCGCGCTCGCGTGCGCCGAGCTGGCCGCGCAGTGCGCGGACCCGGCGGCCCCCGCCAGCGGCTTCGCGATCGCGACCACGACCAACCAGCTCCTCACCTACACGGACGGTTACCGCACCCGCGCCGACGTCTACCGTCCGACCACAGCACCCGGTCCTTGCGGTTGGCCGCTGCTGATCGCCGTCCACGGCCTCCCCGCGACCAAACAGGCTGCAGCGGCGCGGGCCGCAGACTTCGCGCAACGCGGCTACCTCGTCGTGGCCTACGACGTGCGCGGCCAGGGCTCCGGCATCGCGCTGAACCCCGGCAAGGGCTCCGGCATCATGTCGCTCAAGGAGTGGATCGACATGTTCGAGGTCATCGAGTGGGCGCGATCCACCTACCCGAACCTCGTCGACAACCAACGCGTCGGGGTCTTCGGCGTCAGCCAGGGCGGCGCGCACGCGTGGGCAGCGGCCGCGTGGTCCGGCCGTCAGCCGCCGCCGAACCCGCGGCGTTCGACGCCGTTCCCCGTCGTGAACGCGGTCGCGGCCACGGCTATGCCGCCGAGCCACGCCGACGCGGCGACGCTCGAGGGGGCTGCCTTCAAGGCGATCTGGGCGCGCTATGCGTACGCGCCGACCGGCCCGATGCTCGCCGTCGACCCGGCCGTCAAGCAGACATGGCGCACCTTCCTCGCCAACGACGACCCCGAAGGCAACTACCTCTGGCTAAAGAGCGACCCTGGTCGCGACTTCTCCGCGGAGCTCCAACAGAGCGCGGTGCCGACGCTGGTGACGATGTCGTGGCGCGACACCGGCGTCGGCGCGGACCCCGCGCTGGCAGCGCTGCAGTCGATGCCCGCGTCGACACCCAAGCGCCTCTACGTGACGACGGGCCATCACGACACCCCGCCCAACAACTACGAACGCGACCAGCAGCTGAGGATGCGCGAGCGCTGGTTCGCGCGCTTCCTCAAGGGCGATCAGGAGCCGATCGAGGACGGGCCGCTGGTCCGGTCGGCGGCGCTCCCCGTAGACGCAGCGACCTACACCGACCCGACGTCGCTCTGGCGACACCGGGCCGATGACTCCTTGCCCCCGCAGCCCGCGAGCACCAGCCGGCTGTTCCTCCGGGCGGGCAGCACCCTGTCGGCGCATCCCCCCACGACCAGCGAGCCCGCGCAGCGAGTGAGCCATCAGGTGCCGCCCGGATACACCGCGCTGCAGTGGGGTCAGAGCGGCGGCGGGACGGCGGTCGCGCCGACGCTCAACGCGACGCCACTGTCCGAACACGTCTACACGAGCGCGCCGTTCGCCGAGACCT
>CAZTQF010000026.1:0-12349 GCA_964615255.1 uncultured candidatus Brocadiaceae bacterium
CACCGGGCCGACGGGCTCGGGCAAGTCGACCACGCTCGCGGCGATGATCGACTACGTCAACCAGACCGAGTCGGGCCATATCCTGACGATGGAGGACCCCCTGGAGTTCGTGCACCAGGACAAGAAGTGCTTCGTGACGCAGCGACAGATCGGGCAGGACTGCGCGACGTTCCGCGAAGGCCTGCGCCGTGCGCTCCGGCAGGACCCCGACGTCATCCTGATCGGCGAGATGCGGGACCTGGAGACGATCTCGATGGCGATCTCCGCCGCCGAGACCGGCCACCTCGTGTTCGGCACCCTGCACACGACCAGCGCGATCTCGACCGTAGACCGGATCATTGACGTGTTCCCGACCGACGCGCAGCAGCAGGTGCGGGTCCAGATGGCCTCGACGCTGCAGGGCGTCATCTCGCAGACGCTCGTGCCGAAGATCGGCGGCGGCCGGGTCGCGGCGCGCGAGATCCTGGTCGGGACCGACGCGGTGCGGTCGCTGATCCGCGAGGGCAAGTCAGCGCAGCTCCTCAACCTGATCCAGACCGGCAAGCAGTTCGGGATGACCACGCTCGAGGACGAGCTGCTCCGAGCCTACGCCGAGGGGCTGATCGAGGCGGACGCGGCGGTCGCCAAGGCCAACCGTCCAGACGACGTGCGGCGCCGGCTGGAGTCCGTCCGGCCCATGGCGCCGAAGGTCGCCGGGTCCGATCCCGCCGCGCGTCGACCGGTCGGCGCGGGCTCCGGCAGCGGTGAGGCCGCCGCGCCGCGCGCGCGCCCGACCGGGGTCGTCGGCGGCGGGCGCCCGACCGGCCTCAAGATGCGTTCGCCGCGGGCCCGCTGAGCGGGCCTCCTCGCGAGCGGCCTGCAGGTCACGACGCGCCGTCGAGGTCGGGGAACGCGTGCGCGCCGTCGACCAGCGGCAGCGGCCGGCGCCAGCAGACGTCTTCGACGCGCAGCGCGCCGTAGAGGTGCGGGAACAGCGCGCCGCCTCGGGACGGCTCCCAGACCAGCGCTCCGCCGAGCTGGTCGGCGTCCAGCGCCAGCAGGTGCAGCCCGTCGGCGCCTCCGAAGTGGCGCCGCGCGGTCTCCACGACCTGGTCGCGGCTCGAGAGGTGGACGAAGCCGTCGCGTATGTCGACCGGCGAGCCGACCGTCGCGCCGTCGCGCTGCAGGGCCGCCCACTCGTCGTCGCGCAGGATCTTGTAGACCAACATGGCGACGACTATCGCCGCGCTCAGCCCCCGATCCAGACGCCGGTCGCCTGCGTCCCCCCGAAGGCCTGCACCGAAGGGTCCCAGTAGTTGAACTGGAAGTAGCCCGCGTCGCCGATCAGCGCGGGGTGGTTGGGGACCGGCAGCGCGTACTTCGTGAAGCCTGCGTCGGCCGGACCGTTGGTCACCTTGACGTAGCCGAACTCCTGGGCGCCTACGTGCAGGTCGCAGCCGTAGACGTGCACCATGTTGGCCTGCGCGAACGTGCCCCACATCAGGCCGCAGATGCAGCCAGGGTTGAGGTTCTGCAGCGTGCAGGTGAACGCGGTGTTGCCGACCCTCGGCGCGCCTTCGAAGCCGATGCGCGCCGCGAGCTCGGGGTCGCCGCCGGAGGCGTCGCCGACCTTGACGAACGCGCCCTCGCCGAGGTTGGGCGGGCCGCCGTTGCGCAGCGTCACGCGCACCAGCGACGTACCTGTGGCCGCGTCCCGCGCCGCGGTGAGCATCAGGTCCGGGTTGCCGTCGGCGCCGAGGTCGACCTCATGCAGCTGGTCTGGGCTCGGGCGGACAGGGAGCAGCCCACAGCTCGCCTTGGCGCAGTGCCCGAAGCTGACCAGCGCGTTGAGCGGCAAGGTCTCGGCCTGGACGGTGAGCGGAAACGGCCCCATGTTGACGTAGACGTGCGCGTCACTGAGCTGGGCGCTCGCGGCCGTCGTCGGGTAGGTCGCCAGGTGCCCGCGGAGCGTCGCGACGTCGAGCAGCCCGTCGCGGTTGAAGTCCGCGACCTGGATCGACGGGATGTAGCTGCCGACGCCGGGTGCGGTCGGCAGCGGCAGCGTGCTCGGCGACGTGACGGCCGGCGACGTGGTGCCGTTGCCGTGGATGCAGACGACCGCGGAGTCGGCGGCGCTGCCGCCGGTGTAGAGCAGCGACAGCAGGTAGTCGCACCGCCCGTCGAGGTCGAGGTCGCCGACCTCGAGCGAGGTCGCGCGGCCGCTGACGAGCATCTGCGGTGGCCCGGCGAGCGCGAGCGCGCCGTTGTGGAGCTGGATGTGCAGGAGGTCCTGGAAGTAGGCCCCGACGCCGCCGCGCTCCTGGATCGCGACGATGTGATCGCCGATGCCGTCGCCGTCGACGTCGGCCCACTCGAGGTCGGTGACGCTGCCGGTGAGCGGCAGACGGTCTCGGGTGAAGCCACCGGCGCTGTCGCCGAGGTAGCACGCGACGAGCCCCGGGTCGGCGGCGGCGTTCCAGACGTCGTGGACGCCCGCGCCGACGATGACGTCGAGGTGCCCGTCGGCGTTGACGTCGACGACCTCGATGGCGGCGAACGTGCGCACCGCGAAGGGCGGCGCGGCCGGCAGATACTGCCCGAGGTAGTCGATCACCTGGGGCGTCGCGAAGTTGGCCGCGTCGGGCCGCGTCGCGCCGAGGTTGCGCTGCCAGAAGACGCTGCCGTCTGCCTGAGCGAACACGAGGTCGTCGCGGCCGTCCCGGTCCAGGTCGGCGGCGACCAGCGTGACCGGCCGCGGCGCCAGCGGGGATCGCGGAGTCGCGGCGAAGCCGGCGTTTATCGAGCTCTCGGCGAGCGTGCGACCGTGCTCGTCGAGCGTCGAGAGCCGCGTGCCGAAGAACAAGCCTGCGGACAGCACGTCGACGCTGCCGTCGCGGTTGACGTCGATCGCCGCGAACTCGGGCTGGAGCGCGAAGTGCGGCGCGTGGACCGGGGGCAGGAACGGCTGCGGGGCCTGGGCCGTGACGGCCCCTTGGATCATGCAGCACACGGCTGCTGCGGCGGTCGTCGCGGTGCGCGCCGCGCCTTCTCGGACTCCATGCATGTGGGTTCTCCCAGCTCGGGCGACGCATCCGCGTGGGACGCCGGGCCGCGCGTCCTCTCCTCGCGCGACCCGGCGCGGCGGCCCCTGCCGTCTCGCGACGGCAGCGCGGGGCGCGCCTGCGGATGCCCTCCCGGGCTCGTCTCCCGCCACTTCGGAACGATGCTCCGAGGCGCATGATCCGCACATGTGCGCAACGCCGGGTGGGTCCGATGGGGCTCCGGGAAACCGCCTAGGCGACCGCGCGGCGGTGACTGCGCGCCTTGCGCGCGCGAGCGGGGGAAAACCCGCGGGGCGGTGGTCTGCGCGGACATTCTCGAAACTCCTCGCGGCCCGAGCGCCGGATAGAAATCCGCATCCGTCCCGGAGGACCGCTCGTAAGGTGTTCGCCCGGATGTTCTTGTCGCTTCCCCGAATCCTGCTGGCCGCGCTCGTCGCGGGCTCGGCGGCGGCGCAGAGCCAGGGGCCCAGGAAGACGTGCCGGGTCGGGCAGGTCGCGGCCGCCGCGGCGCCCCGCGTGGACGGTCGCCTCGACGACGCGTGCTGGGCAAGCGCGCCTGAGATGGGGGACCTCGTGATGGTCGAGCCCTGGGAGGGTCGCGCGCCCCGGGAGCGGACGGTCGTCAAGATCCTGCACGACCGCGCCAACCTCTACTTCGGCATCTGGTGCGAGCAGGACCCGGCGACCATCCGCGACAGCCAGCGCGTGCGCGACGCGCGGCTCGACCCCGACGACCGCGTCGAGATCATGCTCGACCCGTTCGAGAACCGCCGCACGGCCTACTTCTTCCAGATCGGCGCGGGCGGTTCGCTGGGGGACGCCATCGTCTCGGCCAACGGGACGCGCTTCAACAAGCCCTGGGACGCGCTGTGGCGCGCGCAAACGCGGCGGACGGACGACGGCTGGATCGCCGAGCTGGCGATCCCCTTCCGCAGCATCCCGCGCAAGAAGGGCGCGACGTCCTGGGGCTTCAACCTCAAGCGCTACCTGCGCGACCGGAACGAAGAGCTGCAGTGGGCGAACCCGACGCAGTCCGTGCCGTTCTTCCGCGTCAGCGAGTTCGGCACGCTCGCGGGCTTCGGGGAGGTGGACGCCGGGGTGGGCCTCGAGCTCGTGCCCTACGTCGCGGCGGGGATCACGCGGGACCGGACGGTCGCCGACGCCGAGTGGGACGCCGACCCGGACGCCGGCGGCGAGATCTACTACCGCGTGCTGCCGTCGCTGACGCTGGCGACCACGATCCTGACCGACTTCGCGCAGACCGAGAACGACGGCCGGCAGATCAACCTCAACCGCTTCCCGCTGTTCTTCCCCGAAAAGCGCGACTTCTTCCTCGACGGCGAGAGCTACTACACCTTCGGGTCGCAGTTCGCCGGCGGCACGCGCTTCCTGCCCTACTTCACGCGCCGCATCGGGCTCAACGACGGCCAGCCGGTGCCGATCCGGTGGGGCATGAAGCTGCAGGGAGAGGCCGGTCCGTTCGAGGTCGGGCTGCTCAACGTCCAGGTCGACGCGACCGACACGACCGACCGGGAGAACCTCGCGGTCGGCCGCGTGAAGTACGCGCTCGGCGAGCAGACCACCGTCGGCCTGCTGAGCACCAACGGCGACCCGGAGAGCGAGGGGTCGAACTCCGTCTACGGCGTCGACTTCTACCACCGCGTCCCCGAGTTCATCGGCGACATGGACCTGCAGATCAGCGTCGACGCGCTCGGCTCGACGGGGGACGTCGTCCGTAGCAGCGGCGTCGACGACGACGGCGAGGCGTTCGGCGTCGACCTGCAGGCGCGCGGCCAGGAGTGGAGCGTGCAGACCGGCACGCGGTGGGTCTCCGACGACTTCACGCCGGCGCTGGGCTTCGTGTCGCGGCCCGGGTTCCGCGTCTCCGAGCTCGAGGTCGGCTACCGGCCGCGGACGGCCCCCGGCAGCTCGGTGCGCAGCTACCTGTTCGAAGGCAGCGTGCGCCGCTCGGAGCGCTGGGACGGCTCACCGCAGGAGGTCCGGTTCCGGCTCGACGAGCTGGGCGTGCAGTTCCAGAACGACGACCGGATCACGTTCTCGATCGATCGGCGCTACGACCGCGTGTTCACGGACTTCACGCTGTTCGAGCGCGACGGCGAGGCGCCGCGCGCGACCGTGCGGGCCGGCGACTACTGGAACACGCGCTCGACCCTGCGGTTCCGCGCGAGCGAAGGCCGGCCGGTCAGCGGCGAGGCGCGGATCTCCCGCGGCGACTTCTTCGGCGGCTCGAGCCGCACGGGCGTCGTCGAGGTCGACTGGCGCTGCTCGGGGCTGCTGCAGACCGGGCTGGAGTACCGCACGACCGAGGTCGACCTCGGCGCCGACGGGAGCTTCACGACGCACATCGCGTCGAGCACGCTCGATCTGTTCTTCTCGCCGGAGCTGAGCGTGCGCAACCTGCTGCAGTACGACAACGAGTCCAACGCCATCGGCTGGCAGAGCCGCCTCCGCTGGATCTACGACCCGGGCCGCGAGTTCTTCTTGGTGCTCGGCACGACGTGGCAGCGGACCGAGGACGAGTCGATCGTGCCGACTCAGCAGGCGCTCAACCTGAAGGTCGCGCACACGCTGCGCTTCTAACGCGCGATCGCCGCGGCGATCCACTCGTGGATCACCTGCAGCGCCTCGGGCGCGAAGGTCTCCTCGAGGTCGCCGTACTCCGAGGGCCTGCCGGTCTCGCTGTGCTGGAACAGGTGGTTGAGGCCTCTGAGGGTCACGATCTTCGCGGGCCGCTCGCGCCCCTGCAGCGCAGCCTCGAGGGCCGGTCGGTTCTGCGCGGGGTCGACCTGGAGGTCCTTGCCCCCGAACAGCGCGAGCACGTCGCACCGCATCGCGCCGAGCGTCGGCGCGGGGTCGTAGTGCAGCAGCCAGCGCATCCACGGCGTGTCCACGCGCGCGAGCACCTTGACGATCCCGTCGGCGGTGCCGCCCACCTGCTCGCGCGCCGCCTCCGACAGCTCGGGCAGGAACTCCTCGGCGATCGCGCGCAGCGCCGCGGCGCGCGCCTCGGCGTCGTCCGGGGACTCCATGACGGCTTCGATCGCGCGCCGACTCATCTCGACGTTCTGCGCGACCTCGGCGGGGTCGCCTCCCTCGGCGATCCCGATCAGCTCGCCCTGCCGCGTCAGGACATCGCCCAGCGCGACGGCGGGCGGCGCGAGCAGCACGACGAACCTCACGAGGTCTTTGTCCGGCCCCGCTGCGACCATCGGCGCGACGGCGCCACCCTCGCTGTGGCCCATGAGCCCCATGCGGGCATGGTCGACGTCACGGCGCGTCTTCAGGTAGCGCAGCGCCGCGCGCACGTCCGCGGCGAAGTCCGCCGAGGTCGCGGTCGCGAAGTCTCCGGTGGACTGCGCGGTGCCCCGGTCGTCGCACCGGAGCACGGCGACGCCCCGCCGCGTCAAGTGATCTGCGATCACGAGGAACGGCTTGTGTCCGAGCAGCGACTCGTCGCGGTCCTGGGGGCCGCTGCCGGTGATCAGGACCGCGACCGGGTGCGGCCCGGCGCCTTCTGGCAGCGTGAGCGTCCCGGCGAGCGTGACCGGCGCGCCCGGCCCGGCGCGGAACGACTCCTCGAGGCGGAGGCCGGGGTCGTGGCCGAAGGCGACCTCTTCGCTTGCGTAGGGCACGTCTCCCGTCGGGTGCTGCGGGCGGCGCTTCGCCGGCGGCTCGCCTGGCTCGAGCACCAGGTCGAGGCTCCTGCCGCCTTGCGTCCATGTCCCCTCGAGCCTCGCTGTGGACGTCTTCGTCGCGGGCAGGAGCGTCGCGCGGTACTCCGCTCGGATGGCGGGCAGCGTGGCCGTGACCTTGGCTCCCTCCCGCTTGACCGCTCCGACAGGGATCCCGCGCGCCCCCTGCGTGACGCTGTCGAAGGTCGCCCGGTAGCCCTCGCCGTCTCTCGAGACATGCAGCGCGACCTCGAGCTTGGCGACGCCGACGCGCAGCGCGCCGTGCCACGAGCCGACCAGGGGGTCGTTGTCGGTCTGCGCCGGCGCGGCGCTCCAGGTGGACAGCGTGGCGAGCAGACAGCAGAGGAGCTTGTTCATGGTCGGCCTGCCAAGTGCACTTCGCGACGGGCATCTTGTCGTGCAGATTTTCGGAGATCCGTGCGCGGCGGGCCTCGGCCGCAGCCGTTCCGGAAGGGTGCGCGGCGGCCATGCCACGGCGGCTTGGCCGCGCGCGCGCTGCGGCGGGCGCGCGGGGCGCTGGAGCGGGAGCTCGGCCCCGCCGCGCGGCGCGGCGCAATCCGCTAGACTTCTTGAGGGTCCCCGCCGATCCCCGCCCATCTGCTCATGCGATTCCTCCTGCTGTCCTGCCTGCTGGCAGCGTCTGCCAGCGCGCAGCTGGTCGTCGTCGACTCTCCGGCCATCACCTCGACGACCAACATCGACCGCCCGTTCGGCGGCGGGCTCGGTCGCTACCAGCAGTGGTACAGCCCCAACGCCGGGCTGACCGCGGGCATCGCCGAGCCGATGCGCATCCAGCAGCTCGAGTTCCTCTGCGGCTCGAACAACACGCAGGCGCCGCAGCCGGTGACCGTGAACTGCGAGGTGCTGATCGGCCACGGCAAGTTCTCCGGCGTGTTCGGCGTGTTCGACAACAACTGGGACAGCGCGCCCGTGCAGGCGTTCCCGCCGGGGCCGGTCTCGCTGACCGTCGGTCCGCAGGGCACGCCGGCCTGCACGATCCCGTTCACCAACCGGTTCACGTGGGACCGCTTCCGCCCGATCCTGATCGAGATCCGGATCACCGCCAACAGCCAGAACAACCAGGCGTTCTTCTTCAACAACGCCGGCACGACGCAGCTGATCGGGCAGACCTCGCGGGTCTACGCCAACAACAACCCGGGCGCGGTCAGCGGCTCGGTGCAGCAGGGGTGGGGTCTCGTCACCCGCTTCACGGCTCGGCCCGGCGTGATGATCGAGTTCGGCACGGGCTGCCCGTGCGAGGGCAACATCATCCCGCAGAACTCCGCCGATCAGATCGCTTCTCCCGGGATCACCTGGCTCAACCGCCTGACCTCGGCGCCGTCGCAGCGGACGGCGTTCTGGGTGCTCGGCGATACGCGCCAGGCGCCCTACCCGGTCGATCTGACGACCCTCTTCGGCTACCCGCCGGGCACGTGCGATCTGCTCACCAACCCGGTCGCGGTGGTGCTCGCGACGACGGTCGGCGGCGGCGCAGGCGGCGGGCAAGCGACCGCGCCGATCCTCACGCCGGGCGTGGGCGGCTACGTCGGCGCGTCCGTCTACACGCAGTGGGTCGTCTTCGACCCGCTCTCGATCAACAGCTTCCTCTGCGTCACCCCGGGGCTCTGGACCATCGTCGCCCCGATCGGCGGCTGACGGCGCCCGCCGACCCGCGGCCCCCGCGGTCGCGCTGCGGCCCTTGGCGCGGGGTCTTCAGGCCGCGGCGCGGTGCGTCGATAGACGCGGTGTCGACATCCGGGTCCAAGTCCTAGGATGGGCGCCCCCTGACACCTGACACCTGACGCCATGAACCGACTCTGCTCTCCGATCGCGACGGCTGTGAGCCTCCTCGCCGTGTCCCTCCCCGCGCAAGAACAGCAAGCGCCGCGCCCGGTCGCGGCGCGGCCCCAGCGCGTAACCCTCCTCCCGCAGGGCGTCGAGGACGCGCGCCGCGCGAAGATGATCGCGCTGGTCGAGAAGCTGGCCTCGGGTGAGCTGACCGACGCCGAGCGCGCCGAGTGCAAGCGCGCGCTGCTGGAGATGATGGCAGGATCGCGCAGCGCACAGCCGCGCAAGGCCGTGGTCGTCGAGGTCGAGGAAGCCGGCGACGACGACGCGCCGGTCCGCTGGCGCGTGAACACCGCGAAGCCCGTCGAGGAGCGCCGCGAGGTCCGCGTCGTGCGCCCGGCGCCGGTGCGGGAGTGGGTGCAGAAGTCCGGCGAGGGGGACGGCGAAGCGCGCGTTCGCTACCGAATGATCGAAGGCGGCAAGGGCAAGGGCCTCGTGCTGCGGGCGCGCGACGACGAGCCGTCGGGTGACGCGCCGGAAGCCAAGCAGGAGCGCCGGGTCTTCATGTTCAAGGAGCGCCCGAACGCCGAAGGCCTCGAGGCGCGCATCACCAAGGTGCTCGAAGAGGTCGGGGGTGCTCTCGAGATCGACGTGCAGGTGCGCGACGAACGCGACGAACGCGATGAACGCGATGAACGCCGCCGCCGCGTCGTCCGTAGGCTGCGCCGGGACCGTGACGAGGAGGAAGGTGGCCACGGCCACGGGGAACATGAGCACGGTCACGACGACGACCACGACGACGATCACGGCCACGGCCACGGCCACGACGACGACCACGACGAGCACCATGAGCACGCCGTCGTCGAAGAGCTCTTCGGGATGATCGAGGCGATGCGCGACGAGATGCGTGGCCTGCGCGAGATGGTCGCCGAGCTCCACCGCATGCTGCACGAGCAGCGCGGCGCGGACCGGGGCGCGCGCGGCCGCTTCGGCCGCCGGCGCTAGCGCCCGCTGCGCTCGGTGGCCTCGGCCGCCGAGACGTCCCGCCCGAACGGGTCGGGCTCCTCCGCGGCGACGCGCGCCAGCACGGCGCGCGCGAACGGATTGTCCGGGTTCTGCTCCGCGGCCGTCGTCAGCCAGCGCAGGGCCTGCTGCTGCTCGCCCTGCAGCCAGCACGCCATGCCGGCGAAGATCGCGGCGCGCTCGTCGGCGCCGGCTGCGTGCGCCCGCTCGAAGCGCGTCAGCGCGCCCGCCGGGTCGTGTCCCAGCAGCTTGGGCGCGAGCAGGAGCTGGAGGCCGCGCGCGACCAGGAGCTGCGGGTCATCGGGCGCGCGCGCCGATGCCGCCTGCAGCGCGCGCTCGATGTCCCCCCGGTAGCGGAGCGCCGAGAGGAGGCCGGTGATGCGCTGGCTGAGCAGGGACGCTTCGACCCGGAACGACGCGGCGGAGTCGGCGCCGCGGCGCCGGGCCTCGGCGATCGCCGCGTCGCCGGCGTCGAGGTCCTCCCGTAGCTGCGGCGGGAGCTCGGAGAACAGCGGCTGGCCGACGGTCAAGCCGCGCAGCAGCGTGCGGCGCTGAGCGCGCTCCAGCCGGGCTTCGGCGAGCAGAGTCCACGCAGCCGCGTCCGCCTGCGGCGCGCGCGCGTGCGCTTCGATCGCCGCGATGGCGGCCTCGAGCGCGTCGATCGAGCAGGACCGGCGGGCGTCTTCGAGCGCGCTGCGGAGCTCCTGCGTCGAGCCCCCAGTCTGCAGGAGCTCGGGGCGCGCCTCGCGTTCGGCCGGCGCGGTGGCAGCCTCGCCCGACGACCACGTCGTGAGCCCCAGGCCCGCGGCGAGCGCAGCGAACAGAACAGCGGCGAGTCGTCTCATCAGGGCGGTGGTCCGGCGATCCACAGTGGACACTACCGCCCGCGCTCCTGTCGATTTCCGTAGAGAAGAAGTGTCCGGACGCGCGGCGCCGCTGCGTCGGCGATTTGGGGCGCGCGTCGCGCGCGCGTGCCCTACGGTCTGCGCTCCGGCGCGCGACGCGCTCCTCTTGCACCGCTCCTCCCGCACCTTGCGACTGTTCGCCATCAGCGACCTGCACCTGAGCCTCGGCGTCGACAAGCCGATGGACATCTTCGGCGAGCAGTGGGTCGACCACGCCGCGCGCATGCAGCGCGCGTGGGACGAGATGGTGGCCCCGGACGACTGGGTCCTGGTCGGGGGCGACACCTCCTGGGGCCTGAACCTGGCCCAGGCCCAGCCCGACCTCGACTGGCTGTGCGCGCGCCCGGGCCACAAGATCCTGATCAAGGGCAACCACTGCACGTGGTGGCAGTCGCGCGCCAAGGTCGAGCGCGCGCTGGACGACTCGGTCCAGCTCCTGCAGAACAACGCCGTCAAGATGGCCGATGGCACGGTGGTCATCGGCACGCGGCTCTGGGACCCGCCCGACGCCCCCTGGGCCGACGAGAAGGCGGCGACCGTCTTCGCGCGCGAGCTGGAGCGGCTCAAGCTCTCGGTCCAGGCCGGCGAGAAGCTCGGCGGCTGCGTCGAGGGCGGCGCCCGCACGATCGCGCTGGTCCACTACCCGCCCCGCTACTCCGACGGCCGGGAGACCGAGGCGGTGCGGATCCTGCAGGCCGCGCACGTCCAGGTCTGCGTCTACGGCCACCTGCACGGCAAGGACCACAAGTACGGCTTCCAGGGAGAAGCGGACGGCATCCGCTACCACCTCGCGTCGGTCGACGCGATCGACTTCCGGCCGATCCCGATCGCGTTGACCTGAGCAGCAGGTCAGCTGTCGACGCGCGCCGTCGTGCGCCGCCGCGCGCGGCGCATGCTGCCGTCGAGCGCGACCTCGACCGCGAAGGTCTCGCCCGCGCGGTCCTTCACGACGACCGCCCAGTGTTCGTCTCGGCCGGGCCCGGCCACGATCTCGACCCGCTCGACGAACGCGCCCTTCGTCAGCGCGGTCGCGAGCACGGCCTGTGGCGCGCGCGCGAGCGGCAGGGTGCGCCGTCGCTCCACCACCTCGCCGCGTTCCGTGACGAGCAGAGACCGCTGGTGCTCGTAGGGATCGGACAGCTGCTTCTCGACGCGGTAGCCGCGTCCTCCCTCGCCGCGCTCCTCGCCGCAGAAGGTCATCCGGCCGCCCGCGGCCTCGGCGTCGCACGCCGCCCGCACGGCGGCGGGGAGCGCGCGCGGGTCGATCGGCGTCACGACGGAGACGATTCGGTCGCCGGAGACAGTGAGCCGGGTCTCGGCCCCGGCGACGGCGCCTGCGAGCATGGCGCTCACCGGCTGCCGCGGGGCGGACGCGCACGCCGCGAGGAGCGCGGCCGTGAGCCACCAGATCCGCTGCATGGCGCCAATGTGCAAATCGGCGCCGCGGACCGCAAGGAACCGCATCCGGCCTTGTTTCCGATTCTGCGATCCCGACACTCTTTCGCCTCAAATGATCAACAAGTCGTTCGAAGAGCTCGTCGCGTCTTTGGCCGCGAAGACGCCGACGCCCGGCGGCGGCGCCGCCGCGGCGATGGCGGGATGCATGGGCGCGTCCCTGTTCCTGATGACCGTGCGTTACTCGCAGGGCAAGAAGGCCAACGTCGACCGGGAGGAAGACCTCGCGCGGGTGGCGCGAGCGCTCGAAGGACACCTCGAGCGCCTCGCGCCCATGGCCCAGCAGGACTGCGACGCGTTCGACGCGGTCTCGGCGGCCTTCAAGCTGCCCAAGGAGTCCGACGAGGAGAAGGCGGCGCGCTCGGCGGCGATCCAGGAGTCGATGGTCGGCGCGATGCTCGTGCCCGAGCAGACGCAGGCGATG
>CAZTQF010000027.1:0-12243 GCA_964615255.1 uncultured candidatus Brocadiaceae bacterium
CGTCCCCGAGGCAGACCTCGGCGAAGGCGCAGTGCGGCTGGACCTGCAGGGGCTCCACGTCTTCCCCGGGCTGATCTCGTCGCACACGTCGCTGGGGCTCGTCGAGATCGGCGCGGTCCCGCAGTCCGTCGACACCGACGAGCTCGGAGACCTCTCTCCCGAGGCGATCGCGGCGACCGCGGTCAACCCGGACTCTGCGGCGATCCCGGTCGCCCGCAGCAACGGCGTGCTCGCTGCGCTCACGTTCCCGGCGGGCGGCTCGCTCCCCGGACGGGCCTCCGTGATCCAGCTGGACGGCTGGACCAACGCCGACATGGCGCTCCGCCGGGACGCCGGCCCGGTCGTCTCCTGGCCCGCGGAGCGCAGCGGGCGCTTCCGCTTCCGCAGGAGCTCGTCGAGCAGCGGTCCGAGCGTCGCCGAGCGGCGGCAGCGGATCGACGACGCGTTCGCGGCCGCCGCCGCCTGGGGCGCGGCGCGGCAGAGCGACCCGAGCATCGCGCGCGACATCCGCCACGAAGCGCTGCTGCCGGCGCTGCGGGGCGACCGGCCCGTCTTCGTGCTCGCGAACGCCGTCGAGGCGATCGAGTCCGCCGTGCTTTGGGGTGCAGGACGATCGCTCCAGGTCGTCATCGTGGGCGGCCGCGAGGCCCGATCCTGCGCCGCGCTGCTCCAGAAGCACGACGTGCCGGTCGTGATCGACGGCGTGCACCGCCTCCCGAGCCGCGACGACGCGCCCTACGACGAACCGTTCACGCTGCCGCGCGACCTGCACTCAGCGGGCGTTCGCTTCTGCATCGCGACGGGAGAGGACTTCTCGAACGACCGCAACCTCCCCTACCACGCCGCGACGGCGGCGGCGTTCGGCCTGCCGGCCGACGTCGCGCTCGCCTCGATCACGCGAACTGCCGCGGAGATCCTCGGCGTCGGCGACCGCCTCGGGACGCTCCAAGCGGGCAAAGACGCGACGCTGTTCGTCGCCGACGGCAGCCCCTTCGAGCTCACGACCAAGGTCTCGCTGGCGTGGATCCAGGGCAGGGAGGTCGACCTCCGGAACAAGCAGACCGAGCTCGCCCGGAAGTACCGGGCCCGCTACCGACAGCTCGACGGGCGCTAGCCGCGCCGGCTCAGCAGGCGCGCAGCGCGCGCAGGCCCGCGACGCCGTCGACGAGGCGCAGCGCCCCGGCGCCGCGCAGGCGCTCGGCGTGCTGCCCTGCGCCAGCGCCCGACGGGTTCCCCGCGAACGGAACGGCCTGCCCGCCGCGGGCCGCGGTGACGTCGCTGGGGTTGTCGCCCAGCATCCAGGCGCGCTGTCGCCCGAGCTGCTGCAGCGCGTAGCGCACGCCGAACGGGTCGGGCTTGCACGGCCCGTCCTCGCTGCCGACGACCACGGCGATGTGCGGCAGGAAGCCGTGCCGGTCGAGCACCGACTCAGCGAGCCGACGGGGACACGTAGTGACGACGCCGAGCGCGTGCTGCCCGGCCAACGCCGCGACGTCCTCGACCGCGGCGAGCGGCGACCGCCCCGCGATGTCTGCGAGCACCCCGTCGAGGTCGAACAGGATCACGTCGGGTGCCAGCGCTGCGCCGACGACGCGCGCGACGACGCTCAGGTCCGCGCCCCCCACGACCAGGTGCGCGCCGTGCGCGCGCGCGCGCAGCGAGAAGGTCCGGAACACGGCGAGCAGCCAGTCCCGGTCGGCGGACCGCAGCTCAAAGCCGCCGCCGTCGACCGGCGCAGCCTCGACGCCGAGCGCGGCCAGCGCCGCGAGCGCGGCGCTCACTTGCGCGCCTTGTCGCCGAGATGCTGCCAGATCGCCTCGAACTGCTCGGCCGCGCGGCCGCCCAGCACGTCCGTGAAGGCGGTCTTGCCGCGATCGTCTGCGTACTTCGGCATGCGCGCGTCGGGGTCCAGGCGCGTCGGGTCCGCGAGCCAGCGCGTGTAGTACTCATGGCGCAGCCGGCCGCGCGCGGTGACGAGGTTGATCCCCTCGCGCTCGAAGACCTGGGTGGCCTTCTGGTCTCCGACCGCGTGGCACTGCACGCAGCCGAAGCCGGTCCCCTGCGCGAGCAGGCGCTGGCCGTGCACCGAGAGGTTGGCCTTGCCGGCGAGGATCGGCTCGTCCTTGGCGCCGTAGCCGTGCTCGCGCACGAGGCCGTCGGTGATCGCCGCGCCGTGGCGCTCGAACTTCGGCATCCGAGCCGTCAGCCAGGGGCGCGGCGACGGCAGCTGCCCGGTGACGAACTCGCGGATCCAGCTCGGCTGCAGCTTGCTGCCGACCCAGGTCAACGACGGCAGGCCCTGCGCGGCGGGGTCCTGCTCGGGCGGCAGGGGCTCGTCTTCGGACCAGCGCTCCGCGAGCTGGGCCCAGGTCGACTGCCGGCCGTCGACCGCGTGGCAGGCGACGCACCGCTCCGCGGTCAGGTGGCGGGCGATGTAGTCGAGCGGCGCCTGACGGAACGGCGCTTGCTCCGCGTGCGGCAGGAACGCGCGCAGCGCGGCGCGCTCCTCGTCGTCGAAGCCGAAGTCGGGGGCGCTGCCGCCTGGCGCGTCCGCGAGGCAGCCGCGCTGCGGCTTGAGGTTGCGGTAGCGAGGGAAGACCCGGTCCGCCGGCGGGACGTCGGCGTCCAGCGCGTGGCAGAGCACGCAGCCGTGCTTCTGGACGAGGCGGCGGCCGCGCTGCGCGTCGCCCTTGGGTGCGGGCAGCTCGCGCGTCTCCGCGAGCAGGTAGGCTGCCAGGGCCTCGGCGTCCGCGGCCGAGACCTCGAGGTTCGGCATGCGCACGTCCGGGTAGTGGGCGCTCGGCTCCCGCAGGTAGGCGACCAGCGCCTGGCCGTGCCACTTCTCCTGGACGAACGCGAGGCGGATGCGGTCGCCGACGGCGGCCGCTTCGGGCGGCTCGTCGGTGCGCGTGTGGCACGCGACGCAGCCGAGCTCCCGGAAGCGCGCAGCGCCCGCTTCGCGCTGCTCGTCCGTGAACTCCGCCGCTGCCTGCGGAGGCGGCGCCCCGAGGCCGCTGAGGTAGACCGCGACGTCGTCCGCGTCCTGGTCGGAGAGCGGCAGCTTCGGCATGGTCGCGTCCGGCCGCACGGCGCGCGGATCGCGCATCCACTTGGCGAGCCAGCCGGCCTTGGCGCGCGACGCGACGCGGCGCAGGTCGGGACCGGCGCGGTCGAGCTCCAGGTAGGCCGACTCCGTGACGCGCAGGTCGTCGTAGTCGTGACAGCGGGCGCAGCGCCGCTCGACGAACAGCGCGTGGCCGCGGCGCAGCTGCTCACCGGCGACGAGCGCCTCGTCTTCGGCGACGTGGCTGAGCAGCTCCGGCGCGATCGGCTCGAAGCCGAAGTCGTAGCCGGACCAGAACACGCGGAGCTCTCCGTCGCCGCGCGCGGCGCTCTCGTACTCGATCTGCAGGTCGTTCTCGCCCTTCTTGAGGCGCACCGCCTTCTGGGTCTCGAGCGGCTCGCGGCCGCGGAGGCGCCCGTCGAGCACGGGCTTGCCGTTGACCAGGAGCTTGACCTTGCCGCGGCCGTCGACGCGGAACTTCATGCGGTCGCGCGCGGGCAGCGTGACCATCGCGTCGAAGCGCGCCCGGAACGCGCCCACCGGCAGGTACGGCGTCGGCGTCTCGCCGCGCTCGACGGCGAGCGAGAGCAGGCGTGCGCGCTGCGTGTGCGAGACCTTCTCCCCGCGCACGGTGGAGAACGTGACCTTGGCGCCCTGCGCCGTGGCGAGGCGGCGCGGCTCCGACTCGCCGCGCTCTTCGATCCGCGCGAAGCCCGCCGCGGTCAGCGTCGCGACCGCGCCGAGCCAGCCGATCGCCAGCAAGCTGCGTGTTTGCATCTACTTCTCGGGGAACCCCGGGTCCTTCTGCAGCGCGTGGATCGAGTTGTGCAGCTCGCCGCGCAGCGGGCGACCGGCCTCCGTGTCGAGGTCCCACGTGATCTTCATCTGGTGCACCGGGCGCATGCCCTCGACCTCCAGGAAGACCGTGCAGCGGTCCTCGGACAGCGACGCCGACTTGACGGCCAACGGGTCGCGGTTCTCCTTGCCGCGCTCACGCTTGCGCTCCGGGTCGAGCACCGACAGCTCGGGCGAGCCGTAGTTCTGCGAGTAGAGGTAGTTCCAGATCTCGACGCTGTAGCTCTCAGGGTCGGCGCCAAGCTCCGCGTCCACCGGGGACGAGAACGTCAGGTAGACGCCGCGGTCGCAGGTGCAGAGCGCGACCGGCAGGTCGAGCGGCTTGTTGGTGCGGCGCACCCGGTGGAAGCCCCCTTCTCGCGCGGCCGACGTCTGCCAGCCCTTGAGGCCGATCGTGTAGAGCTGGCCGTCGATCGGCGAGAACCGCCCGCGCATCGCGCTGGACGTGTAGTTGACCGGCAGCCGCACGACGCCGCCCTGCATCCGGCCGTCGACCCGCTCGGGCAGCACGAGGTAGGTCGAGCACTGACCGTAGGAGTTGTGGAGCAGCCGGCCGTAGAGGTCCTTCCAGGCAGCGCCCGTGACCCAGACCTGGCCGCCGCTCGAGTTGTCGATGTCCATCGGCATCCAACAGAGCGGCAGGTCGGGCTGGTCGGGTACCGGCGCGCGGTGCGCGGTGTCCTTGACGCCGGCGTAGTAGCCCGCCTCCTCGATCCAGTTGAGGCGACAGCGCGGCATGTAGGTGCCCTCGTTGTCCCCGCTGGTGATCACGCCGGTCGGGGAGACCCCGATGCCGTTGGGCGCGCGCATGCCGGTCGCCACGGCCTCGATGGTCGCGCCGTCCTTGCTGACCTTCAGGATGGTGCCGTGGTGCGGCACGATCTTCATGAAGCCGCGGCCGCCGGGGTTCACCGGCGCGCCCTTGCTGAAGTAGAAGTTGCCCTCGGCGTCGGTCTGCAGGTCGAACGCGAACTCGTGGAACGCGGGCGTGATGTAGACCTGGTTGTTGAAGTTCTCGTAGCGGTCGGCCTCCCCGTCGCCGTTGACGTCGACGAGCCGCGTGATGCCGTCGCGCCCGTGCACGTAGACGAAGTCGTCGACGATGCGCAGGCCGAGCGGGTCGAACAGCCCCGTCGCGAAGCGGCGCCAGGCGAGCTTGTCGAGATCCTCGTCGATGCCCGACACGAGCCAGACGTCGCCGTTCCAGGTCGACACCGCCGCGCGGCCGTCCGAGAAGAAGTCGAACGCGCCCGTCCGCATCCGCGAACCGAAGCGGTTCTCGAACGGGATCGTGATCGTGTCGACGGCGAACGGCCCGTCGTCGTCGCCGAGCACGCCGGCGGTCACGTGCGGCTTGCCCCAGCGCTTGGTCGCCGGCTCATCGGGGAGCGCCGCGACGTCGCGCGGCGCCATCAGCGAAATCGTGGCCTGACCCAGCGCGGGGCCGGCGCGGCCGGCGACCAGCGCGAGCTGCACGCGCAGCGTCCGGTCGTGCGGCGGGACGCGGAGCACGATCCGGCCGGCGTCGGCCGTCAGCTCCGGGCCGGCGTCGCCGTGCGCGACCGCGACGAGGCGCTCCGATGCGCGCCCGTCGGTGTCGATGCGCGCGCGCACGTCGCCCGCGTAGACGTCGATCTCCGAGAAGAACGTGCCGCCGTCGCGGGCGTCGAAGAGCAGGTGCCGGAACGCGCCGAGGCCTGCGGGGTCGGCGATCGCTACGGCGTGCTTGTCGCCGCGGCCGAGCGCGCTGCTGTCGACCGTCGCGACGCGGGTCCAGCCCGCCTTCTCGAGGTCACCGGCCTTGGGGTCGGCGCCGTCGCTGCCGTAGACCGTGTACTTCTGCACCGCGCGCTGGCTCTTGTGCCACGAGTAGGTGTGGATCCGGGTCACGTCGACGACGTCCTGCAACTCGACCAGGAAGCGGCCGTGGTCGGTGTTGCGGTCGCCGACCTTGTGCTTGTCGAACCACACGCTGCCTTGCCAGTCGTCGTCGGTGTCTGCGCCCTTGCCGTCACTCAGCGTGGGCAAGGCGAGGTCCTGCTGCGACTTGCCGTGCGCGGTGGCCATGCCGGCGACGAACGTGACCTTGGCCGTGTTGCCGACCACGTCTTCCGACGAGGGGGCCCCCAGCGACAGCCGCTCCCAGTCGCCCGCGGTGCCCTCATACTCCACCTTGCCGGTGCGCTGCGGCGTCCAGTTGAGCACCGCCATGCGGGCGCCGCCCTGCGAGACGGACGCACCCTGGCTGTCCTCGGGGCCGTCGAGCACCACCATCTTGTGGGCGACCTTCGACGGTCCAAGCTCCAGCGTGCGCAGCAGGACCGGCAGCGCGCCCGGCTCGAGCGCGTAGTGCTCCTGCACGTCCATGGAGCCGACCCGGTAGTCGATCAGGACCTCGTCGCCGACCCGGCGGTGGCCGCCGAAGCGTCCCCACTCGGTCGGGAGCGGCCCGTGCGGGATCGGGCGGGGATCCACCGCGTCGTCGCCCCGGAACCAGCCCGGGCCCGGCCGGGTCTCGGCGAGCGCCGAGCCCCGGCGCGACGGGAACGGCCCGTGTGAACCGTCGTAGGCGGTCCCGCGCAGCGTCAGCCACCCGTCCGTCCACGCGACGGCCATCCGCAGCAGCTCGGTGTCGAAGGCGACCGCACCTTGGTCGCCGAGGCGGACGACGAGCCCCTTGTCGATGTCACCGCAGCGGCCGCCGCCGGCGAACGTCGTCGTCAGGCACGGCCCGAAGTCCATCGAGTAGGGCCAGGAAGGCTGCTGCGCGAGGAGCGCCCCAGCGCTCAAGAACGAGACGAAAGCTGCGTGAGAGGTCCGCATGGTTCGGACCGCGATCTTACGAACAGAAGGGACAACGTGAGAGGCCTGTGCGCAGATCCCCGCGTCGACCGCGGCAGGTCAACTTGGCCGGCCACGCGCGGCTGCGGATGCGGAGTCGCCGCCCGCGGTGGCCGCGCCGAGCCCGGACGGATCCTGGTTGCGCCACCCGCGGCCCTGCCAAGGGTGCGCCGGTGTAGCGACGCCGCGACACGAGGCTCGCGGCAGTGATACGCTTAGGCGTAATCAAGACCTGCGCGCGGGGGCTTCCGGGCCGATGGATTCGCGCCGAGCGCGGTATCTTTCTTGCTCGTGACGGCGGGCGCCCCCGCCTCGAGACACCATGACGACCCGACGATCCCTCCTGTTCGCCCTGCTCGGCCTCCTGGTCAGCCTGCCGCTCTCTGCGCAGCGAACCCGCACCCCGTCGCGTCCCACGTCGCGCCCGTCCGTCTCCCGGCCCGCGCCCGTCCGCCAGGCGCCGCGCGCGACCCGGCCGGCACCCCGCTCGACCCCCCGGCCCGCGCCGCGACCGGCGGTCCGCTCTACGCCGCGACCGGCGCCGCGCGTGACGCCGCGCGCCACCTCGCGTCCCGCGCCCCGCCCCGCCGTCCGCGCTCCCTCGTCCACGCCTCCCCGGGCGACGCGGCCCAGCTCCAGCTACCGCGCGCCGGCGCGCGCGAGCGCACCGAGCCGCGCCACGACGCCCAGCAGGACCACCTACCGCGCGCCCGCCGCGACGGCGCCCCGCACGGCCACCGGCCAAAAGCCCCGCGCGCCGAGCGGCCTGTCGCGGAGCTACACGCCACGCACCAGCAGCAGCGTCGGGCGCTACCGGCCAGGCAGCGCCACGGCCACAGCACCCAGCGCCAAGCGCGACGTCTCCAGCGCGCGCTCCACCGCGCGCCCTGTCCGCACGCCGACCACCAACGCGGCGCGCCCCACTTCGCGCCCGAGCGCGGCGCGCTACAGCAGCGCGCGCACCGCGCCGACGCGAGCGCCCAGCGCATCGACCGCGCGATCGCCGCGCCGCAGCGCGGGCCTCGGCGCGAGCAAGCCGGACGCGACGACGGCAAAGCCGCTCAGCCGGACCACCCGACTCGACGCCGACATCCGCGCAGCCAGGGGGCGCAAGACGCAGCCGCCGGTCCGGCAGCGCTACCAGCCCCGCGACGTCGCCAAGGCACCCGCGCGCAGGCCCGGCGCGAACGCTCCCGTGACCGGGAGCCTCAGGCCGCGGGGGCCCGCGCCGACGTCAGGCGCGGTCGCGCGCGCGACCGCCACCCTCGCGCCGCGCCTGGGGTCTCCAAGACCTGCCGCGCCCGCCGTCGGCGCGCGCACGTCGCGCAGCTTCGTAGGCTACAGCCCCTACCGCCGCTCGTACGGCCTCGGCCGCGTGTGGAGCTGCGGCTGGGGCTGGAACAACAGCTGGTGCGGCAACACCTGGGGATGGGGCCTCGGCGCCGGCTGGGGCTACAGCCCGTTCGGCTACGGCTGGGCGACCCGGTGGAGCCTGTGCGGCTGGGGCGGCGCCGGCTTCAGCCCGTGGGCGTGGAACGTCGGCGTGCTCGCTCCGTACTACGCGTGGCACTCGACCTACTGGAACAACTGCTACCAGTCGACCTACTGGAACAACTGGTCGGTCCCGAACGCGCTGCCGGCGAGCTACTGGTGGTACCCCACCACGACCTACTGCCCGACCTATCTCTACGTGCCCAGCAGCGTCGCGGTCGTCAGCGACGAGGCGCTGGCGCCGGCCGCAGGCGGCAGCGTCGAGGTCTTGGCCGCAGGCAGCGACGTCGTCGGCAGCGCGCGCGCCGGCGACGGCGAGTTGAGCGACACCCTGCGCGCAGGCGCAGCACCTCGGAGTGAGGCGATGGTCCTCGCGGAGAAGTACGTCGAGCTCGGCGACTTCTACTTCCAGGCCTCGCGCTACGACGACGCCGCCGAGGCCTACGCCAAGGCGCGCAACTTCTTGCCCGACGACGCGTCGGTGCACTTCGTGCTGGCCGACGCCGTGTTCGCCAACGGCGACTACCACTACGCCGCGTTCCTGATCGCGGAGGCCGTGCGGCTGCAGCCCGACATCGTGACAGCGGAGACCGACAAGCGCGCGTTCTACGGCGATCCGGCCGCGTTCGAAGCGCAGCTCGAGTCCCTGCAGCGCTACTGCAAGGACAAGCCGTACGACGCGTGGGCGCAGTTGCTGCTCGGCTACAACCTGCGGTTCTCGGACCGCCCGACCCGCGCGTTGGCCTCGTTCCGCAAGGTCCTCGAGCTCGACCCCACCAACCCGACCGCCGCCGCGTTTCTGGCAGCGCTCGAAGAGCCGGCGGCGCCCGCCGCCGGCGAAGCAGCGAGCGGCCGCTGAGCCGCCGCGCTTCGACCGCGCCGGCGCTGGTCCCAACGGCTGACGCGTCCTAAGGTGTTCGCGCCATGGCACGCCGCATCGACACCTATCTCGCCGGCCTGATCGACGAGGACAAGTTCGCCTTCTACGAAGCGGTCCGCGACTTCAGCGACGAGCAGATCGCGCCGCACCTGCTCCAATGGGAGCGCGAGCACCAGCTGGTCCCAGACTCTTGCCTCGAGGCCATGGGCGAGATGGGCCTGTTCGGGCTGCCGATCGCCGAGGAATACGGTGGTCAGGGCGGCGACCACCTCGACCTTTGCCTGATGGGCCTCGCGCTCGGCTACCACAGCCAGGCGGTCGCGATCACCCCTGGCGCAGCCATCTCACTCGGCGCCAAACCGCTGCAGCTGTGCGGCACCGACGCCCAGAAACAGGCGCACCTCCCGGCGCTCGCCGCAGGCGAGCGCATGTTCGTGTTCGGCCTCTCGGAGCCGGGCCGAGGCAGCGACGCCGCCAACCCCGAGGTCACCGCGGTGAAGCAGGGCGACAAGTGGGTCATCAACGGCGAGAAGTGCTGGTCGACCAACGCCCGCTGGGCGAGCCACGTGGTCGTGCACGCGCTGACCGACCCCGACGCGCCGAACGGCAAGCGCTCGACGTGCTTCATCGTCCCAATGGACCAGCAGGGCGTCTTCTACCAGGAGATGCAGGGCAAGAAGGTCTGGGAGCAGTCCTCGACCGGCTCGATCATGTTCGAAAACGTCGAGGTCACCGACGACGAGATCCTGGGTGAGGTCAACAACGGCTTCAAGGTGATGGTCACCACGCTGAACGGCGGCCGCCTGTTCATCGCGTCCTTGGCGCTCGGCTCGCTGGCGTTCGCGTTAGACAAGTGCCGCGTCTACGCCGAGGAGCGCAACCAGTTCGACGACAAGCCGATCGGCCGCTTCCAGCGCGTCCAGGACGTGATCGTCGACATGGACATCGCGCTCGAGAGTGGCTTGACGTGGCTGAAGCACTGCTGCGACCTCTACGAGAAGGGCACGCTGGGCCGCGAGCAGGCGGCCAAGATCAAGGTCGAGTGCAGTCGGCGCGCGAGCGAGCTCGTCGCGCTCGGCATGGAGATCTGCGGCGGCGTCTCGTGCTTCGACGAGTTCGGCCTGATCCGCCACCACAACGACCTGTTCGTGACCCGCGTCGGCGAGGGCAGCAACTTCGCGCTGAAGGACCTGATCGTGCGGCCGCTGCGCAAGAGCTGAAGCAGCGCCTCTGCCGCCCGCCTACTTGGAGCCCGCCTGCCGGCCGGCGCGCGCCTTGGCGCTCTTGACGTAGTCGAGCAGGCGCTGAACGTCGTCCGACGGCTTCAGCTGCAGCGACGCCTCGAGCAGTCGCTCGGCGTCCGAGAAGCGCTTCTCGTTGGCGAGCATCTGCCCGTGCAGCCGCTTGGCCTTGGCCGTGAACTCTGGGTTGCGCGCAGCCTGCTCGTAGCGAAACGCGGCCTGCTCTACGTCGCCGCTGGTCTGGAAGTGCACCGCGAGCGCGAGCAGCGCGTCGCCGTCGAGCGGGTCCTCCTGCACGATCTGCTGCAGCAGCGTGACCTGCTCGGCCGACGCGCCAGACTGAGCCGCGAGGCGCGCCTGCATCCGCAGCACCTGGAGCCTGTCCGCTGGGTCGAGCTCGTCCCCGTAGGCGGCCTCGATGCCCTTCACCAGGCGCATCGACTCGTCGTACTGCGAGACCTGCGCGAGCCGCGTCGCGACCGCGAGCACGTCGCCGTACGCGCCGCGGTCCTCGCGCTCGACCGCGCGCAGATAGGCGTCGACAGCGAGCGCGTGCAGCCCCTCGTTGAGGTAGATCGTGCCCAGGTTGGAGAGCGTGACGAAGTCCGCAGCGCCGAGCCGGTCGACGATCTCGAAGTTGGTCGCAGCCTTCTCGGTGTCGCCGATGTTGGCGTAGGCGTATGCCTGGAGCTTCCAGAGGTCGGCGTTGTCGCGGTCCTTGGCGATGAGTCCGTCGATCAGGTTGATGCTGTCGGCGTACTTGTTCTGCCGGCCCAGCGACTCCGCCAGCGCCTGCTTCCAGCGGTCCTCCCGCGGGTCCATCATGATGACCAGCCGGAACGCCGACTCGGCGGACGCGAAGTCGCCGGCCTGGAAGTGCGCGATGCCGAGCGCGCCGTAGGTCGACGGGTCTCCGCCCCCGAGGCTGATGACCTCCACGAACGCTTCGGCCGCTGGCTCGAACTTGCCGGCGCGCATCTGCGCGAAGCCGAGCTCCTGCCACGCGCGCCGGTAGCTGGGGAACTTGTTGACCGCCTTGAAGTACTCGCGCGCAGCCCCCTCGAAGTCCTCCTTGGCCGAGTAGAGCTTGCCGAGCATGAAGTCCCACACCGGGCTCGCGTCCTCGCCCTGGAGGTCCTGCAGCCGCAGGGTGGCCTTGCCCACTTCGTCCTGGGTGATCAGCTCGAGCACCTCGAGACGGAAGTCCCCCTCGCGCAGGGTCAGCGGCGGATCGACCTCGTTGCCGCGCAGCCAGTTCTGGGCGAGCTGTCGCTGGAAGTTGGGCTGCTGCCAGATCGCGCGCAGCGTCTCCTGCATCGCGGCTTGCCGAGGGTCCGGCGCCGCAGCAGGCGCCTCGTCTGCGACCCGGTCCTGGACGGCGTCCGCGTCACCCGCGGGCTCGAGGCCCTGATCCGGCGCGAGCTCTGCTGCGACCGCGACCGGTTCGGGCTCAGCCGCCGGGGCAGAGGACGAAGGGGTAGAGGACGAAGGGGTCGAGCACGCCGCGAGGGCGGCGAACAGGACCGAAGAGCAGCTCAGGGTGCGGACAGACATCGAATTATCCTCTACTTGAACGTGATCGGCTGCCGGACACGGAAGTCGTCGGGCTTGCCGCGACGCTTGCCTGCCTCGAACTTCCACTGCCGGATCGCCCGCAGGGCCGAGTCGTTGAACAGCGGGTCATCGCTGCGCACGACGACCGGGTTCACGACCCGGCCGAGCTTGGTGACCGTCATCGCGATCAGCACGGTGCAAGGCATCCGCTTCTTCATCTCGCGGGTGATCTCCGGACGCGCCTTGAAGACGGCGCGCGGCTTCTCTTCCAGGCTGCTCATGTCGAACATGTCCGACATGTCGCCGCCCGCACCGCC
>CAZTQF010000028.1:0-7727 GCA_964615255.1 uncultured candidatus Brocadiaceae bacterium
CTCACGCCCGCGTGGATTGCGGCGGACCAGGCCGTCGCCTGCGAGGCGCCGCTCGACAGCCGGGTCCTGCTGCTCGTGGACGTCGGCGAGCAGGGTCGGCCGCTGCTCGCGTTCGCCAACCGCGGGCTCGGTCGGGTCGGCGCGTTCGCCGCGGACCTGGACGGCGCGGACGGCGCCTTGTTCCGCGCCGCGGCCGATCTCCCGGCGTGGCTCGCCCAGTGGCTGCGCGCCACCGAGGTCGCAGCTCCTTCCGTCGAGGCTGCCGACGTGCGCGACCGCGGCGAGGTCGTCCCCGCCGCTCCCGTGCCGTCCGACCTCGCGTTCCTGGCTGCGCTCGGCGGCGGTCGACCGCGCGTCGACGCAGGCGAAGGAGCCGCGGCAGATCCCGTCGACGCGGTCGGTCGCGCGGTGACCGAGCAGGTGAGCGCGCTCGCGGCGCTGCTGCTGCCGCTGCTGCTCTTGCTCGCGGCGCTCGAGCGCTGGCTCGGCGTGCGGGCGCTGCGCCGCGGCGACGGATGAACCGCCGCGCGGAGGCGTAGGCTGGCGCGATCGCGTATCGTGCCGCGCCTATGCCCTCAGCCTCCGACCGGATCCAGGCGGCGCGCCGCCGTCACTGGCGCCGCAACGTCACCTTGACGCTCTGCCTGCTCGCGGTCTGGGCCGCGGTCTCGCTCGGCTGCGGCGTGCTGCTCGCCGACGCGCTCAACGCCTACACGTTCGTCGGCGCGCCGCTCGGCTTCTGGTTCGCGCAGCAGGGCGCTGTGATCACGTTCGTGATCCTGATCCTGGTCTACGCGCTCTTGATGGGCCGGCTCGATCGCAGGCTGAAGCAAGAACTCGAGCAGCTCGAGCGAGAGGCCGGCCAGTGACCGTTCAAGGCTGGACGTTCCTGTTCGTGGCCTGCACGTTCGGGCTCTACCTGTTCGTGGCGTGGCGCGCGCGGGTGCGGGACACCGGCGGCTTCTACGTCGCCGGTCGCGGCGTGCCGGCGATCGCCAACGGCATCGCGACCGCGGCGGACTGGATGTCGGCGGCGTCGTTCCTGTCGATGGCGGGCATCATCTCGTTCCTCGGCTACGCCGGCGGCGTCTACCTGATGGGGTGGACGGGGGGCTTCGTGCTGCTGGCGCTGCTGCTCGCGCCGTACCTGCGCAAGTTCGGTCACTTCACCGTGCCCGACTTCGTCGGGGACCGGTTCGAGTCGCAGACCGCGCGCCTGGTCGCGCTGCTCTGCGCGCTGTTCGTCAGCTTCACCTACGTCGCCGGCCAGATGCGCGGCGTCGGGATCGTGTTCGCGCGCTTCTTGGAGGTCGACGTGACCGTCGGGGTCGTGATCGGCATGGCGATCGTGTTCGTGTACGCGACGCTCGGCGGCATGAAGGGGATCACCTACACGCAGGTGGCCCAGTACTGGGTGCTGATCGTCGCGTTCTTGATCCCGGTCGTGGCGATCAGCTGGCAGCTCACCGGCCAGCCGGTGCCGCAGCTCGGCATGGGCAGCGAGCTGACCTCGAGCGGCCAGCGGCTGCTGACGACGCTCGACCAGATCCACAGCGACCTCGGGTTCACGAGCTACACCGAGCCGTTCACCGGCAGCTGGGACAAGGTCAACGTGTTTTGCACCGCGCTCGCCTTGATGGCCGGCACCGCCGGCTTGCCGCACGTCATCGTGCGCTTCTACACCGTCAAGAACGTGCAGGCCGCGCGCTGGTCGGGCTTCTGGGCGATCTTCTTCATCGCGATCCTCTACCTGACGGCGCCGGCGACCGCGGCGTTCTCGCGCTACTACGTGTTCGAGAGCCTGCACGGCAAGACCGAGCAGCAATTGCCCGAGTGGTTTCGGACGTGGGAGCAGACCGGGCTGGTCGTGTGGCTCGACGACGGCGACGGCGAGGTGGCCTACCACGGCGACGCGCAGGCCGAGCAGAACGAGGTGTTTCGTCGCGGCAGCCTCGGCGCCGACGCGTTCGGTCAGCTGCGGGACGACCACGCCGCGTGGCTGGCGTCGGGCGGCGCCGCGGGCGTCGACGGCCGGGCCGTGCTGCGGGACAAGGGCCTCAGCGGGCCGGACCGCGACATCATGGTGCTCGCGATGCCCGAGATGGCGGGGCTGGCGGCGTGGATCATCGCGCTGGTCGCGGCGGGCGGCCTCGCGGCGGCGCTGTCGACCGCGTCGGGGCTGCTGCTGGTGATCAGCAGCAGCGTGGTGCACGACCTCTACTACCGCATGATCCGGCCGACGGCGTCAGAGCGTCAGCGGCTCAAGCTGTCGCGGATCGCGATCGGCGTCGCGGTGGTGATCGCGGGTCTGTTCGGGATCTACCCGCCGGGCTTCGTCGCGCAGGTGGTCGCGTTCGCGTTCGGCCTGGCCGCGTCGTCGTTCTTCCCGGTCCTGGTGATGGGCATCTTCTCGGTGCGCGTCGGGACGGTCCCCGCTGTCGTCGGCATGGTCGCCGGCATCGGCTTCACGGCGAGCTACATCCTCTCGACGGTGTTCTTCGGCGGAGAGCGCTGGTGCTTCGGGATCGGCCCGCAGGGCATCGGCGCTGTGGGCATGGGGGTGAACTTCGCGGTCGCGGGCCTGCTGACGCCGCTGTGCCGCGGGCCGTCGGAGGAGGCCAAGCAGATGGTCGCGAAGATCCGCGCGCCCGAGCAGGACGGCACAGCACCGCCCGCGGCCGGCCACTGAGCCGCCGCCGCTCCCGCTGGCTTCGTCGCGTCCGGGCGCCTACGGTCGACGCGATGGAGGCGAGCCATGCGTGACATCAGCTGCCCGAGCTGCGGGAAGGCGTTCCAGGTCGACGAGACAGGGTATGCGGCCATCCTCAAGCAGGTCCGCGACGAAGAGTTCGACAAGCAGCTCCACGATCGCCTCGAGCAGGCCGAGCGTGAGGCCGCGGCGAGGCTCCAGACTGTCGAGGCGCAGAAGGAGCTGGAGAGCAAGGACGCGCTGGCGGCGCTCACCCAGCAGCGCGACGACGCGCGCCGCGACCTGGAGGCGTTGAAGGAGCAGGGGCAGGCGGCGTTGGAGCTGGCGCGGTCGGAGGCCGACAAGGCGCTGGTCCAGGCAAGCGCGGAGAAAGACCGGCGGATCCTCGAGCTACAGAGCAAGCTCGAGTCGGCCGAGGGCGCGCGCGAGTTGGCGGTGACCCGCGCGGTCACGGCGGTCGAGAAGCAGCGGGACAAGCTGTCGAGCGAGCTCGCGCAGGCTGGGATGGCGAAGGAACTCGCCGAGAAGGCGCTCAAGGACAAGTATGAGACGCAGCTCAAGGACCGCGACGACGCGATCGAGCGCCTCAAGGACATGAAGGCCCGGCTCTCGACGAAGATGCTGGGAGAGACGCTCGAGCTGCACTGCGAGACGGCGTTCAACCAGATCCGCGCGACCGCGTTTCCGCGCGCCTACTTCGAGAAAGACAACGACGCGAGCTCCGGCAGCAAGGGCGACTACGTCTTCCGCGACAAGAGCGAGGAAGGCGTCGAGGTCGTCTCGATCATGTTCGAGATGAAGAACGAGTCGGACACGACCGCGAGCAAGAAGAAGAACGAGGACTTCTTCAAGGAGCTCGACAAGGACCGCACCGAGAAGGGGTGCGAATACGCGGTGCTGGTGTCGCTGCTCGAGTCCGACAGCGAGCTCTACAACGCGGGCATCGTCGACGTCTCGTACCGCTACGAGAAGATGTACGTCATCAGGCCGCAGTTCTTCATCCCCATGATCACGCTGTTGCGCAACGCCGCCCTGGGCGCGCTCGACTACAAGAACGAGCTGGCGCTGGTGAAGGCGCAGAACATCGACATCACCAACTTCGAGAGCGACCTCGACAAGTTCAAGACGGCGTTCGCGCGCAACTACGACCTCGCGTCGCGCCGGTTCGAGACGGCGATCGAGGAGATCGACAAGTCGATCAAGCACCTGCAGAAGACCAAGGAGGCGCTGCAGAGCGCGGACAACAACCTGCGCCTCGCCAACAACAAGGCGCAGGACGTCACCATCAAGAAGCTGACGCGCAAGAACCCGACGATGGCCGAGAAGTTCCGGCAGCTCGACGGGGAGCCTGGCAGCGAGGCCTAGCGACGCCTACAGCGACTTCAGGAACGCGACCAGCGCTCTGCGGTCGCGGTCGGTGAGGTCGAGCGGCTTCATCTTGCGGTCGAGGAGCGGGTTCGGGTTGCCTCCGCGCGCGTAGAAGTCGACGACGTCCTCGAGGGTCTCGATGGAGCCGTCGTGCATGTAGGGCGCGGTCAGCCGCACCGAGCGCAGCGTCGGCGTCTTCCACTTGCCGCGGTCCGTTGGGTTCTTGGTCACCGCCGCGCGCCCCTCTTCGGGCGCGCCGTCGAGCACGCCGATGCCGGTGTTGTGGAAGCCCTCGTCGGTGAACAAGGGCGGCGTGTGGCACTTCCAGCAGCCGCCCTTGCTCTCGAAGATCCACTGCCCGTGGCGCTCCTCGGCCGTCATCGCAGCGACCTCGCCGCGCAGGAAGCGATCGTAGGGCGCGTCGCCGGTGACGATGCCGCGCACGAACGTCGCGAGCGCTCGCTGCACGCCCTGCTCGTCGACCGGCCGCGTGAACGCGTTCTTAAAGGCGCGACGGTATCCCCGGTCCGCCTGCAGCCGGCCGACCATCTCTTCGACGCTGCTGCCCATCTCGTCGGGGTCTCCGATCGGCTCGAGCACGAACTGCTCGAGCGACGGCGCGCCGCCGTCCCACCGCTGCAGCGGCGCGTAGCCGCGGTTGAACAGGCTCGGCGCGTGGCGCTTGGCGACGTGGCCGCCGATGCCCGGCGGATGCGGGGCGGGGTGCGCGAAGCCGGTCGCTGCCGGGTGGCAGGTCGCGCAGGACACGGTGCCGTCCCCGCTGAGGATGCCGTCGAAGAACAGCTTCTGTCCCAGGTCGAACATCGCCTGGGTCGGCTCGTAGCCGGGCGGCTTGGGCATCGGCGGCAGCCCCTTCGGCGGCTCGCTCAGAAAGCGGAACGAGGGCGCCGGCGGGCCCGGTCGTTCGGCGGGTGCGGCGCCCTGGGCGAAGGCGGCGCCGAGCGCGAGCGGGATGCAGAGCAGCGTGCGGATCACCGGCTCATGCTACCGCTACTCGGCGCGGAAGGTCAGCCGCGTGGTGGAGCGGAAGGTCTGGCCGGGTTCCAGCAGCGTGTTCGGGAAGTTCGCGTGGTGGATCGCGTCCGGGAAGTGCTGGGTCTCCAGGCACACCGCGCTGCGCTGCGGGTAGGTCGCGCCGCCTTTGCCGGCTTGTCCGAACAGGTAGTTGCCGCTGTAGACCTGCAGGCCGGGCTCGGTCGTCTCGATGGTCATCGAGCGACCGGTGCCCTGGTGGCGCAGCTCGGCGACGCGGCGCAGCGTGCCGGCGTCCCCGTCGAGCACCAGGTTGTGGTCGAAGCCGAGCGCGGGGGTGTCGGCGACGAGGTGGAGCTGCACGCCGAGGTCGATCGGCGTGCGGAAGTCGAGCGCGGTCCCGAGCACCGGGGCGACCTCGCCCGTGGGGATCAGCGTCGCGTCGGTCGGCGTGTAGTGGCTGGCGTCGACCTGCAGCTCGTGGTCGAGCACGGTGTCGGCGCCAGCGCCCGCGAGGTTCCAGTAGGCGTGGTTGGTCAGGTTGACCGGCGTGCGCATGTCGGTCGTCGCCTCGAACTCGATGCTGAGGCAGTTGCCCTCGCGCAGCGTGTACGTGACCGCGACCTCGAGGTTGCCGGGGTAGCCCTCTTCGCCGTCGCGGCTGAGGTAGGTGAAGCGCACCGACGGCGCGCCGTCTGCGCCGACCGAGGGCGCGGCCTGCCAGCGGACCTTGTCCAGGCTGCGCTCGGCGCCGCCGTGGAGGTGGTTGGGTTCGTTGTTGGTGGCGAGCACGTAGTCGTAGCCGTCGAGCGTGAACTCGCCGTTCGCGATGCGGTTGCAGACGCGGCCGGTGGTGCACCCGAAGTACTGGTTGCGGTCGGACTGGTAGCCCGAGACGTCGTCGAACCCGAGCACGACGTCTGCCACGAACCCGGCGCGGTCGGGGGTCCGGACCGCGACCAGCGTGGCGCCGTGGTCGGTGACGTCGACCTCGACGTCGCCGTGGGCCAGCGTCCACACCGTGGCGGGCCGGCCCTCGGCGTCCACGCCGAAGGCGCGCGTGGGGACGAAGGGAGCGGAGAAGTCGGGCATCGACGAGTCAGACATCGACGAACAGGCGGCGAGGAGAGCGAGCGCCGCGACGGAGAGACGGTGCATGGCGGCTGAGGCTAGCCCGCGGCAACAGCCCGCGCCAACGGCGACTCGCGCCGCGCAGCGCTTTGAAAAAAGAAAGCGCCCTGCGGCCGGGAAGGGCCGCAGGGCGCCGAGGGGTCGCTGACGGCGGTGCACCGACAGCCTCTCCACATCGAACCATGCCTCGCGGGTGGCTGCCCACCGCCCGCGTCTCGTGTTCCTTCGACGGGGGTGGCGGCCGAACACTCCCGCGCGAATCGAAGAAAAGTCCGGGCTCAGCGCGCCGGCAGATACAGCCGCGCGGCTTGCAGGCAGACGTCGTCGAGGTGTCCCGCGCCGCGCTCCGAGACGGCGTGCAGGTGGCTCTGGTGGGTGTGGTGGGTCAGCGTGCCGGCCGCGTCCTCGACGTAGAAGCCGACCAGGGTGACCTGCTCGGCCGGCCCGTCGAACCGCCACGGCGACGGGCCGTCTGGGGTGGCGATCGGGCACGCGCCGGCGATCACGTGCATCTGCAGGCGGGGCGCGCGGCCGACGACCTTGATCGGCGTCGGCGCGCTCGGGTCGAAGCCGCGGTCGAGCAGCGCGGTCCGCACCTGCGCCTCGAGGTCCGCGTAGTCCGCGCACGGCTTCAGGTCGGATGCGACCCAGGCCGCGACCTCGGCGGCGACCAGCAGCGCCGCCTGCTCGCCTTCGCGGGCCGGGCGCGTCGCGGCGGCCTCGCCGCGCCGCTCGGCGACCAGCGCGCGGCCGTCGAGGATCGTGACCTCTCCCTGCAGTCCTGCCAGCGCGCCGACGCCGACGGTCTGCGGCCCGGTCGTCTCCGCGATCGTCACCCGGCCTTGGTGCTGGCCCATGCGCAGGACCTCGCGCATGGTCCCGTAGGCGCGCGGCGAAGGCGCTGGGGGCGTCGCGGCGCAGCTCGCCAGGAGCAGCGCCGGGACCATCGTCAGCCGCCGCGCGGCGCCTTGGCGTGGGGGTTTCGTCATTCTCGCGGAACGTTGCGGATTGGTAACAAACAAAGCGTTGGGGTGGTGGCCTGCTCGATGCGATAGCATCCGCAGCGGCACTTCCATCCCTGATTCGAGGAACCCATGAATCGATTCGTCTCCCTGCTCCTGGTACCTGCGCTGGCCGGCGGCGCGTTCGCCCAGGCGCTGCCCGAGAGCGGTGAGGTCGCGCTGAAGACCAAGATCCAGCGCCGCCAGAAGCTCCTCTTGCCCGGCGAGTCCGCGTCCGCGGTCGCCACCGGGTTCCACTTCGAGGCGGGGCTGGGGGCCGACTTCCGCGCCGACGTCGACGGCGAGGCGCTGCTGATCGACGCCGACGCCGACGGCCGCCTCGAGACCCGCGTCGAAGGCGACCAAGGCTTCGTCGTGCTCGAGCACGGCGGCCGACGCTACGGCGTGTCGCTGGTCAAGCAGGGCGAGTGGCGGTTCGTCGCTGGCTCGGTGGTGCAGGGCGAGATCGCCGGCACCAAGGTGCGCGTCGTCACCGTGGTGGGCGGGCAGTCGATCGGCCGCCA
>CAZTQF010000028.1:7737-11891 GCA_964615255.1 uncultured candidatus Brocadiaceae bacterium
AGGTGCGCGTCGTCGACCAGAACCACAACGGTCGCTTCGACGACATCGGCGCCGACGCGCTGGTGATCGGCAACGGCCGCGCGGCGTCGTTCCTCAGCGAGGTGGTCGCGATCGACGGCCAGCTCAAGAAGCTCGAGGTCTCCGCCGACGGCAGCAAGCTGCGCTTCTCGCCCTATTCCGGCGAGGTCGGCAAGCTGTCGCTGCACGCGGTCACCGACGGCAAGGTCATGGCCGCGGTCCTGAACAGCACGGACGGCCGCCACTCGGTCCACCTCAGCAAGCACGACGTCGACGTCGTGGTGCCCGCGGGCACCTACGAACTGCACTCGGGCGTGCTGTCGCTCGCGGGCAGCCGCGTCGACATGGCCAAGGGGCGCAGCAAGGCGTTCGCGGTCACCGCCGACGGCGTCGAGCAGCTCGCCTGGGGCGGGCCCGCCAAGGCCGAGTTCGCCTACCGGGAGAGCGGCGGGCAGCTGACCTTCGACCCCAACGCGATCTGGTTCTACGGCGCCAAGAACGAGGAGTACAAGAACTGGAACCCGGTCGGCAAGTCGCCGCTGATCACGGTCGTCGACCGCGCGACGGGGGCGTTGATCGCCGAGACCAGATTCCCAGGGAGTTGTTGAGGCCGCGGCCTCGTCCCGGTCGCCGTGAGCGTGCCGAACAACAGCCTCGACCTGCAGATCGAAATGGTCTTCGATAACTGGGCCTTCGGCGAGATCGTCGCCAGCCCGCGCGGCGAATAGCCGCGACCCCTCCAGACCCCTCCGAAGTCGTCCGCCGCGCGGAGCGGCGGGCGATCTCCCGCTCCTTTCCCCTGCGTCCCCTGCCCATGCTCCGTTCCGACCGCGTCCTCGCGGCGGCGTGGCTGCTCTGCGTCGCGTCCCTGCCGGCGCAGGAAGCCCGCGTCCCCGTGCGGGTGCTCGGCGGTCGCCTCGTCGCGCGCTGCCAGCTCTCCTCGCCGACGAACAGCGCCCCGGTCAACCTCTGGGTCTCGTTCGACAAGCCGGTCGGGCTGGAGCTGCACAACAAGGTCGCGGCCGGCCTCGCGGTCGAACAGCCCGACGGCACGACGCTGCCGATCACCATCGAGCTGCCGGGTCTCGACGTCGAGGTGCCGATGCGCGAGCACGGCGACGAGCAGGCGATGGAGGACTTCACCAAGCTCTGGGCGCCCCAGATGGAGGAGGTCGCGTGCGCCGGCACGATCGGCGCCAAGGTGCTCGCCGACTACGAGGTGACCTTCGACCTGCCGCGCGGCCAGCTGCGCCTCAAGCCCGCCGTCGACCGCCAGGGTCAAAAGCCGACGGGTCCCGAGCAGCACTACGTGCCTGCGTCGGTCGCCGGCGACGTCGTCTGGATGCCCGCGACGCTGGCCAACGGCACGACGCGCATGATCGGGCTCGGCTCGACGAGCCACGACAGCATCGTCGACGAGGACTACTGCTACGAGATCGATCAGCCCGGCGGCCGCATCGGCCGGGTCGAGGTCGCGGGGATCGACCTGTCCGAGGTGGTCGCGTGGCGGCCGGAGCTGTTCGACCTCGTGCACCGCGACGGCGCGCTGGCGACGGTCGGCCTCGGCTTCCTGCAGCAGTTCCGCGTCCACGTCGACGCCAAGAACGGCTGGATCGGGCTGACGCGGGTGCGCACCGCGCCGTTCCCGCAGGCGGAGGCGGGGTACTTCGCCTCGCGCGCCGAGGAGGAGGTCGACGCGCTGGTCGCGTGGATCCAGGCGAACGGCGGCACGCGGCTGGCCGGCGAGTGCGCCGACCTGCTGCTGCAGATGCAGATCGACGAGGGCGCTCCCAAGGAGGAGATCGTGCCGGCGCTGCAGTGGGCCCACGCCGCGCGCCCGGCGGACCTGCGCGCCACCGAGGCGCTGGCCGCCGTGGACGCGCTGGTCCAGGCCCGCCGCCCCGACGTCGCGGTGCTCGCGGGCAAGCTCGGCATCGAGGACGGCCGCGCCGATCGCTACCCCGAGGCGGTGCACCGGCTGCACGTCCGGCTGGGCGAATTGCTGCTCGACCTGGAGGACACGCGCGGCGCCTGGGAGCACCTGATGTCGGCGGCGTTCGGCCTGTCCGACGCGTTCGGCTCGGCGGACCGCGCCAAGGTGAACCTGCTGCTCGGCCGCGTCTATGAGCAAAAGGGCAAGTTCAAGCGCGCCATGTCGCGCTACGTCCAGGCGGTCATCTCGCCCGAGTTCGGCCCGCAGGCCGTGCCGCGCATCGAGGCGCTGCAGGACAAGATGGGCGGCGAGCCGTTCTCGGTGGCGCTGGTCGACAAGATGATCTCGGGCAAGGTGCGGAGCATGAGCGCGCCGACGCGGTTCGAGCCGAGCGACGACAGCGTCACCAACCGCGTCGTGCTCGTCGAGCACGTCACCAACCCACACCTCGGCCAGAAGCAGGGCGAGCGCTGGCGCGCCTTCACCGAGGGCGGCGCGATGGCCTTCGAGGCGCTGCAGAGCCACTTCCCCGCCGAGCACGTCGCGCTGCTGTCCTACCACACGGACGCGCCGCGGCCGGTCGCGACCATGAACGAGCTGTCGCTGGTGGCCGCGGAGTCGGTCGGCAAGCGCCCGGTCTTCCTGGTCGACGGCGTGCAGGCCGGCCCCGGCGCGTGCCGCTACCCGGACGCCGACACGGTCTACCAGGACGTGCGCGACGCGGTGGCCGCGCGGCTGAAGCGCGCGAGCGACTTCACGGTGGAGGTCGACGCCCGCATCGAGGACGGCGTGCTGCGCGGAGAGGCGCGGGTCCGCGGGCCCGCGCGCGGCCGCAAGGTCGAGCTCCTGCTCGCCGAGAAGGGCGTCATCTATCCGGGCCTCGGCGCGACGGTCGTGCACCGCATGGTGGCGCGCGCGGCGCTGACCGACTCGGTGTTTGGCGTGTCGTGGCGGCCCGAGGACGGCGGCATGACGGTGCCGTTCGAGCGCCCGCTCGCGCAGGTCGTCGCCCAAAACGTCGCGTTCCTCGACGACTATGAGGCGCGCGGCGGCTCGCCCGCGTCGCGGCTCTCCACGGGCATCGCGGCCGACCAGCTGGTCGTGATGGCGATCGTGCGGGACCCGGGCAGCCGCCGGGTCGAGCAGTGCGCCAGCGTCGACGTGCGGGTCGTGCCCGAGCAGGAGGCGCGGTGACCGACGACCGCAAGAGCCCCGAGCAGCTGCGCGAGGCGCTGCGGCAGCTCGCCGAGCCAGTCTCCCAAGACGTGCAGGCGCGCCACGTCCGCGACGAGACCGCGGCGCTGCGCGGCCTCGCCTGGCCGACCGTGGCGTTCCCGCTCGGATACCTCGTCCTTACCTTCTTGTTCTCCCGCGCGGGCGTCGACCTGCGCATGCCGTGGGCGCTGCTGCTGGCGTTGACGGCTGCGCTGCCGCTCTGGCGGGTGCTCCGCCGGCGCGAGGCGGCGCGCGCGCTGCGCGTCCGCGAGGTCGAGGCCCTCTCGATGCTCGACCGGGAGCTGGACCTGTCGGACCGGCTCTCTGCGGCGCACGAGTTCAGCGGCGACCAGGACCTCGACGGCTTCCGCCTCGCGGCGATGCACGACGCCGACCGACGCGCGCGGGAGGCGCGCGGTCGCATGCCGCGGCCGCTGCCCCGCGAGCCGGAGAACGCGGCGCCGATGTGGCTGGCTGGAGTCGCGGCGCTGTGCCTGCTCTACCTCGCGACCCAGGTCACCCCGGTCGACCGCGGCGCGCCCGGCGGCGCGCGAGGCGAGCGGCAGGCGCAGGTCGCGGCGGCGGAGCCGCGCGAGGAGCCGCGCGACGAGGGGGCGGGGCCCGAGCGCGAGCCGCCGCGGGTCGAAGCGCGGCAGCCGCGCCGGGCTCAGCAGGACGCCTCGGACTCTTCGGCGGGCGAGGACGAGAACCCGACCGAGGCGCAGCGCAAGGGCAGAAACCCGATGGGCTCGGGGCGGAGCGCCGAGGCGCGCACCGCCGCGGGCGGCGGCAGCGAGCGCGGCCAGCCGAGCAACCAGGCGCAGTCCACCAAGGGCGGCAAGGCGCAAAAGCCCAAGGAGAAGAAGAAGGACAAGCCGCGCGCCGACGAGCGCGAGCGCGCCGACGATGACGACAAACCGCCGCAGGAGTCCGGCTCGACGCAGGGGCGCGGCTCGGGCAAGGGCTCGTCGAAGTCTCCGACCGCCTC
>CAZTQF010000029.1:0-11759 GCA_964615255.1 uncultured candidatus Brocadiaceae bacterium
CGGCGTGCTGCTCGCCCGCGGCGGTGCCCTCGATGCGGAGCGCGCCGTCCTGGAAGCGGTCGGCCAGCTCGAGCACGGCCCGCGGGAACGTCGCGGAGACGAGGTGCGTGCGGCGCTGCTCCGGCAGGTGCTCCAAGATGCCGTCCAGCTCGTCCTTGAAGCCCAGGTCGAGCATCTGGTCGGCCTCGTCGAGCACCAGCTGGCACACGGAGGAGGCGTCGAGGCCCCCCCGGCGGAGGTGGTCGAGCAGCCGCCCGGGGGTCCCGACCAGGACGGCCGGGCGCCGCCGCAGCTGCACGCGCTCCCGGTCGAGGTTCGTCCCGCCGGTCACGACCTCGCAGCGCACGTCCGGGAGGCCGGCGAACAGCCACGAGAGCTCGTCGCGGACCTGCATGGCCAGCTCGCGCGTGGGCGCGATGATCAGTGTGGTCGGGCCGGCGCGCTCCGGGTCGACGATCTTCGCCGCCAGCGCAAAGCCGATCGCAACCGTCTTGCCGGAACCAGTTTGCGACGAGATCCGGAGGTCGCGCGCGCCGTCGTCGGCGTCCGCGACGGCCTGCTGCACCGCGGTCAGCTGCTCGAAGCCGCGCTTCTGGAGCGCCGCTCGCAGTGCCTCCGGCGCGGCCTCGAGCGGCGCTTCGCGTTCGGGCGAAGCGCCCTCCGCGGGCGTCTCGGGGGACTTTTCTGACTCGAAGTACATACCGCAGTGTGACTTGGGCAAGCAGGGCAGTCAATGGTGGTCGCGATGTTCTCCACATGTTGTGCACGACCGTCGTCGCGCCGGGTGACGGCTCCGTCACCTCGCACTCCGCGATGCACCTCGTATGGTGCCGCGATGCGGCGGATCACCGGCACCCACGTCTACTCCTACGTGAAGTGTCCTCACCTCGCCGCGCTGGACCTCCGGCTCGCGCGCTCCGAGCGGCGCCCCGCGCATCCGTGGGAGGAGTTCGCCGCGAGGCGCGGCCGCGAGTTCGAGGACGTCTACGTGGCGGGGCTCGACGCGGTGACGCCTGCCTACCCGGAGCGCGACTTCGACGCCGGCGCGGCGGCCACCGAGGAGCTGCTCCGCGGCGGCGCGGCGCTGCTGCACCAGGCCGTGCTCAAGGACGAGGACCGGCTCGGTCTGCCCGACCTGCTGCGCAAGGTCGAGGGCGAGAGCGAGCTGGGCGCGCACCACTACGAAGTGCTCGACGTCAAGACGTCCGCGCGGACGCGCGCCGATCAGGTGCTGCAGGTCGTCTTCTACTCGCGGCTCCTCGAGCAGGTGCAGGGCCGCCTGCCCGAACACGGCGCCATCATCCTCAAGGACGGCCGCGAGGAGCGCTTCTTGGTGCGCGACTACCTCGCCGCCTGTGACGAGGTCGTGGGCGAGCTGCGCCGCCTGCGCGACGCCGCGGCCGACTCCCGGCCGTTCCTGCAGCTCGGCTGCAGCAGCTGCTACCACGACCACCGCTGCATGCCCGAGCTCGCGGCGCGCGGGGACCTCTCGCTGGTGCAGGGGATGAGCAAGGGCGCGCGCGCGATCTTGGAGGCGGCGGGCTGCGCGACGGTCGAGGACCTCGCGACCTTTCACCCCGACGGCCCGCGCGCGCGCGGCAACCTCGATACGGCGCTGGTCCGCCGGCTTCGCAAGGGCGCCCAGGCACAGCTGCTGGGCGCGCCGCTGGTCGAGCGCCGGCCGACCGCCGAGAACCTCGACAAGGCCGCGCTCGTGCACGCGCTCTCCGACCCGTTCGCCGACCGCGTGCTGGCGTTCGGCGTGCTGTTTCCGGCGACCCCTGCCGGCGCGTTCACCTACGCGCTGCCCAGGGAGGTCGGCGACGAGTGGCGGGCGTTCGGCGAGCTGACCGATCCGCTGCCCGCGCGCACGCCGCTGCTGCACTTCGGCGAGGCGCTGCACCGCTGGCACGAGCGCCACGCGTTCTCCGAAGCGGCGGATCCGGCGATCGAGGGGCGCTTCGTCGACCTGCAGAAGCGCCTGCGCTCTGCTGCGACCTATCCCGCGCCGGTGGTGCTGCTGCAGGACTTCGTGCAGCACGGCCTCGGCCGAGACCCGCACCGCGACGGTCACGTCTCGGCCGCTGCCATGTGGTGCGAGGAAGACGGCGCGGACGAGCGGCTGGTGAAGAAGCTCAAAGGTGACCTGCTCGACATGGCCGACCTCAAGGTTGCGATCCTCGACGCCGACGCCGACGCCGCACGCGATGCCGTCGGGGACGCCCGTGGCGGCGTCAGCGACGAGGCCCGGGCCTGACGGTGCTGCTCTTCGCGGACGCTTCGCTCGACCTCTCCGTCGTCCGAGAGGTCATGCCCTTCGTCGGGCTCGCCCTGGTGGCCGTGCTCGCGATCGCGCTCCGGAAGGTGCCCGCGCGGCTGCTCGTGCTGATGTTGACGGCGTTCGTCGACATGGCCGGGCTGTTCCTGATCATCCCGCTGCTGCCGTTCTACGTGAAGATGTTCCACGCCAACGGCGAGACGCTGTTCGGCTTGGACATCGGCTTGGGCTTCCTCACCGGCCTCGTGGTGACGTCCTTCACGGTGGCGCAGCTGCTCACGGCGCCGTTCTGGGGCCGGTTCTCCGATCGCCACGGGCGGCGCTCTGCGCTCGTGGTGGCGCTCGGTGCGTCGACCGCGGCCTACCTGCTGTTCGGGTTCGCCGACTCGCTGTGGATGCTGCTGCTCTCGCGGGTCGTGCAGGGTGCTGGCGGCGGCCTGGTCGGCGTGATCCAGGCCTACGTCGCGGACTCGGTGGCGCCGACCCAGCGCGCCCGCGCGCTCGGCTGGCTGTCGGCCTCGACGAACCTGGGCGTCGCGCTCGGCCCCTTCCTCGGCTCGTGCGCGCTCGAGCTGCAGGACGTGGACTTGTGGCCGGGTGCTGGCGAGCTGGTGCTCGGCAACGCGGTCCCGGGCGTGCTGGCGGCGCTGCTCTGCGTCGTCAACGCGGGCTTCGCCCTGCGCTACCTCGAAGAGAGCGCGGCGTGCTCGCCCAGCAGGAAGAAGCGGCCGCCGGTCCTGCGCGCGGTCCGGGCGGTGCTCGCCGCACCGACGCAGCCGACGTCCCGGGTGATCCTCGTCTACGCGGTCGCGATCGGGACCGCGCATGCCATCAACCCGTTGATGGCGCTGTTCCTCGATGACCGCCTCGGCATCGACGAGCAGAGCATCGGCTACGTGTTCATGTACGTCGGGTCGTTGTCCGTGTTCGCGCGCGTCCTGCTGCTGGGCCGCGCCGTCGACAGGCTCGGCGAGGTGCGGGTCTCGCGCATCGGGATCTGTTCGCTGGCGGCGTTTCTGTTCTCCATGCCCTTCGTCGGCTCGCTCGGATCGCTGGCGCTCGTGCTGGCGCTCCAGCCGATCGGCATGGCGCTGACTTTTCCGTGCCTGACGGCGCTGCTCTCGCGGCTCGTGGCGCAGGCCGACCGCGGCATGTTCATGGGGCTGCAGCAGTCCTTCGCCGGGCTCGTGCGCGTCCTCGCTCCGCTGGTCTACGGCAACGTGTTCGACCTCGTCGGCGGCGGCGCGCCGTTCTGGATCGCGGGCTCGGTCGTGCTGACGACGCTCGCGCTCGGCGTCGGGCTGCGGCGCGCGACCGCGTCGTCCTAGCGGACGCGGCGGCTAGTCTCGCGACCGGCGCTTTAGCTCGACCACCGCGCGGCTGGTGCGCAGGCTGTCGTCATAGCGAACCTCGACCTCTGCCACGAGCTCGTCGGGCGTCCAGGTGCCGTGCCCGTAGAGGCTCCGAGCGGGACCGCGCACGCCGTCGCACTCCACGACCAGCGACCCGTCCGCGTCGAGGGCGCCGGCCACCTCGCCGAGCAGCTCGGAGCGGTGGCCGTCGAACACCGCGCGGCCGCCGCGCACCTCGGCGAGGACCTGCTCTTCGTGCGGTCGCCTACCCCACAGGCCGGGCCCGCCGACGCGACAAGCGAACACGAGCGACCCAGCCGCTTCGGAGATCTCCACGTCGAGCGAGCCGCGCGGGCCGCGCTCGTCGATCCACCGCCCGCGCCACGTGCCCACAAACGGCGAGGGGTCGAAGACCACCTCGGCCCCGCACGCCGCGGGAACGACCGCGAGGGCGGCGAGACCTGCCAGCGCTGCGCGACTCATCCGCTCATCGTCGCCGCCGGATGCGGGGGCGCAATCCCCGCTGGAGACTTGCAGCGAGCCTCCGGGCGGCGTTCCGTGGTGTGGTGACGCCGACCATGAGGCCTTTCGCCATCGCTGTCCCGCTCGCGCTGCTCGCTGGCGCGTGCACTGCTCCGTCCCAGGCGTCTGCGTCCGCGCGCGCGCGCCGCCCGCACGTCGTGGTCATCGTGAGCGATGACGCCGGCTACGGCGACTTCGGCGTGCAGGGGGCTGCCGACATCCGCACGCCGAGGATCGACTCGATCGCGCGCGGCGGCGTCCGCTTCACGAGCGGCTACGTCTCGGGCCCGGTCTGCAGCCCGTCGCGCGCCGGGCTGATGACCGGCCGCTACCAGCAGCGCTTCGGCCACGAGCTGAACATCCCGCCGCGGTTCAGCGAGGAGAACGGGCTGCCTTTGACAGAGTCGACGGTCGCGGACGAGATGAAGGCGGCCGGCTATCGGACGATCGCGCTCGGCAAGTGGCACCTCGGCTACGCGGACAAGTTCCACCCGTGCTCGCGCGGGTTCGATCACTACTGGGGCTTCCTGCAGGGAGCGCGCTCGTATTTCCCGCTCGACGCGCCGACGCGCCTCAACCGCCTGCTTCGCGACCGTGAGGTGCAGCCCGAGACCTTCGACTACATGACCGACGAGCTCGGTCGCAAGGCCGCCGAGTACATCGCGCAGCGAGGCGACGAGCCGCTGTTCGTCTACCTCGCCTACAACGCCGTGCACACTCCCATGCACGCCACCGAGGGCGACCTCGAAGGGCTCGACGGCGCGCAGAAGCGCCGCAAGCTGGTCGCGATGACGCACGCGCTGGACCGCTCGGTCGGCTACGTGCTCGACGCGCTCGAAGCGGAGGGCATCGCCGACGACACGCTGGTGTTCTTCGTCAACGACAACGGCGGCGCCACCAACAACGCGTCCGAGAACGGACGGCTCCGCGGCAAGAAGGGCAGCGTCTGGGAGGGAGGCATCCGGGTGCCCTTCTTCGCGAAGTGGCCGAACGGCCTGCCGCAGGGGCTCGTCTACGACCAGCCGGTGATCGCGCTCGACCTGCTCCCGACGAGCCTCGCCGCGGCCGGGGCTGGCCGGCAGGGCACATCGCCGCTCGACGGCGTCGACCTGCTGCCGTTCTTGCGCGGCGCGAAGCAGGGCGCGCCCCACGAGGTGCTCTTCTGGCGCCACGGGGACGCCAAGTGGGCCGTGCGCAGCGGCGACTGGAAGCTGGTCCAGATGGGCGACGGGTCGCCGCAGCTGTTCGATCTCGCCGCGGATCTGTCCGAAGAACACGACCTGGCCGGATCGCAGCCGGGTCGCGTGGACGCGCTGCGTTCTCGATTCGGGACCTGGGCGGAGCAATTGGTCCCGCCCCGCTGGAGCTACGGGCGCAAGCGCGCCAGGCAGAAGTAGGCGCCCGCGGCTTGTCGCCCCGAACTTACGGCCCGTGGAAACAGGCTGTGGTTTACTACGGGCATGCACACGAGAAGCTCGCGGCGGGCGCTCTGGATCAGCGCGCTGACGCTGGCCGCGTCCTGCGGTGGCGGCGGGGGAGGCGGCGGCGGGTCGCCGACCCCTGACCCTGGCAACACCGTCGTCGCGCAGGCGAGCATCGGTCCCGAAGGCGGCACGCTCAGCGTGTCGTCGGGCGCGAACGCGGGCCTCTTTCTGAGCGTGCCGGCGGGCGCGGTGCTCGTTCCGACGAGCTTCCGCGTCCTCGCCGAGGAGCAGAACGACGAGATCCCGCGCGCGTTCCCGGTCTATCGCTTCGAGCCCGGCGCGCTGGACCTCAACGGCAAGTTCGTCACGGTCACGGTGCCGGCGAGCGCGGCGTTCTTCGCCGGCGGGGCGCCGGAGCTCTCGATCTTCTCCCGCGACGACGCCTCGTCCGGCTGGCGCGCGCTGACGTCGACGACCGTTGACCCCGTCGCCCGGGTCGCCACGGCGACGACGAATCGCCTGGGGGAGATGGTCGTCTGGGACGGCAACCTGCACCGCCTGTTCACCCAGCCGAACGCGTTGATCGATCCGGCGGTCGAGACGGGAGTGGAGGTGGTCGCGGGCGTCGAGGTCCTCGTCGAGGGCGGCTCGATGCAGCGCCACATCGGCAAGGGCAGCCTCGCCTCCTTCTGGAGCGCGCCCGCTTCGCAGAACCTCGTCATCCTGCACGGCGCGCTCGGCTCGCCGCTCGACTTCCTCGGCGCTGACGACCTCGTCCAGAACCTCTCGCCGGGCTTTGAGAACGTCGTGCTGTTCTCCTGCCCGTCGGCTCGCGGCGTCGCGCACGCGGCCAACGCGCTCTACGACCAGCTCCTGGCGGGCCGTCAGCCTGGCTTCGGCTTCTCCGTCGTGGGCCACAGCCTCGGCGGCCTCGTGGGCCGTTACCTGCTCGAGCAGTCGCACGTCGACCCGACCCGCGAGGGCTTCCGGCTCGGGGACCCGTCGCTCGTCCCGGTGGTCGACAAGCTCGTGATGGTCGCGCCTCCCAACGCGGGCGCGGCGGCGGCGACCGCGCCGTTCACGCTGCTCCAGGGCTTGCTCCAACCGGATGAGTCGCACCTCATCCAGGCGTCCTCGGACCTCAGTGAAGCGCCGGGCTCGCTGCCGTTCGCGCTGAACGCGGCCTACCAGGACAGCGCGACCCGCTACCACATCGTCTACGGCGACATCGGCGACGGCTCGGACGGCGTCGTCCAGGTCAGCAGCGCGCTCGCCCTGCCGCTCGGCCTGGGCGAGACCGCGACGCCGTTCGTCGCGCTGCACGACGCGCTGCACCGGCAGGCCGGGAGCCTCGGCGTCGCGGCGTGGGTCGGCGCCCTGCTGCAGGCGCAGTGAGCGCCCGGGCCGTGTGCGCGGCCGCGGTCGTCGTGGCGGCAGGCCTGAGCCTGCTGTGGTGGGGGCCGGGCGACGCCGCCGCGACCCGTCCGCCCCCGCAGGGCGTCGGCGAGCGGTCGGCAGCGGCGCCTGCGGCGGTCGACGTCGCGCAGGCCCGCGAAGTCGTCGGCAGCGGGCGGTCCGGCGACGCGGTCCGGCGAGGTGCTCGTGGTCCGAGGTCGCGCGCCCGAGCTCTGTCGATCACCGTGGAGCGCGGCGCAGCGTCGATGTCCTCGGTGCCCGTCGAGCTGTTGTTCGTGGGCAGCGGCGAGAAGTTGGTTCGACAGGGGCTGCGCGTCGGCCGCTCTGGAGAGGCAGCTTGGGACCCGGGTAGCCCAGCTACGTGGCCGTTCGCGGCCGACCTCGGCTTCCCGACGTCCGGCGCGGCGCTGGTCGAGCTCGCCGACACGCAGCGCGCGACGCTGCGGCTGCCGGACCTGGGCGCCTTGTCCGTGCAGGTGCTCGAGGTCGACGGGCTCGCGAGCACGGAGCCCGCGACGGCGGAGGTGCGCGCCGCGTCTGCCGGATGGCCCGCGGATCGCTGGCACCGGCGGGCCCTCGAGCGCGGTCGCTGCCGATGGCCCGTCGAGGTCGGCGCCGGGCTGCTGGAGGTGCGGGTGGTGACGGCTTCGCAGCGCGAGGTGACGACCTCGCTGCGGGCCCCGGACTCGGCAGGCGAGGAGACGACGTGCGCGCTGCGCTTGCCCGCAGCCGCCGCGTCGCGCTTCGCTGTGCGTGGCTTGCCCGAACGCGCGGGGCCGTGGCTCGTCGAGCTGTTCGGCGCCGACGGCTCCGTTCCCGTTCGCGCCCCGCGCGACGGCGAAGAGCACCTCTCGTTCGCTCGTCCGGACGCGCCAGGCGTGCAGCCGTGCGACGACGGCGGCCTCGTGCTCGCGCGCTGCGGCGACGAGCTGTGGTGGGGCGTCCTCGCGGCACGGGTCGCGGCGATGTCGGAGTGCGTGCCGCTGGCGCGCGGGCAGCTGGTGGGGGCAGACGCGCGCGGCTTGGTCGGCGCGCCCCTCGAGCTGATCGAGCGCGGCAGCGCAGGACAGCGAGTCCTCCTTACGATCCGCACGGGCCGGGACGGAGCCTTCGTGATCCTCGGGCCCGACCACGCGCGCGTGCCGGTCGCGCTGCGCGTTCCCGCCACCGGTGAGGTCGTCGCCCTGCCGCAGCGCGCGTCGCTGCAGCTGCGCGCGGGCCGCTGAGCGCCGGCGGGCCTCGGGTTGGATCCGCGCTCCGGCCGCGCGATGATCGCGCAGACACCCTGCTCCGCACCTTGCAGCTGTCCTTCGAACAACGCCTGCTGCGCTTCCTCGCCAGAGAAGAGCGCGGCGAGCAGCGCGCCAGCCGCGAGCTGCGCGCGCGCCCGACCGAGCACCGCGTGCTCGAAGGAGAGTGCATCGAGGGCGCGCGCTTCCTTCGCGAGCAGGGGGGCGGTTGGGTCTTCGCCGTCGAAGAGAACGCGTCCAAGTTCCGGGCCGGTGATCCGCTGCTCGTCGGCGACGGCCTGGACCTCGACGGCGCGCTGCCGCTCTCCTACGGCAGCTACGACGCGCAGGCCAAGGAGCTCCTCTGCGAGCGCGACCCGTTCCGGCGGGAGGTCCAGCCGGAGTTCGAGCCCGGCGCGGAGTACGTGCTTGATCGTCGCGCGCTGGGGATCCGCGGCCGGCTCCGTGACGCGGTGCGCGCGAGCTTCGCCAACCGACGGCTGGCGGACGTGCTCTCGGGAGAGCATGCGCTCCGGATCGACGCGGCCCGGCGTCAGCGGGCGCACGACCTGCTGGCTGCTTCCGAGCTCAACGAGGGGCAGGTCGAGGCCGGCGCGCTCGCGATCGGGACCGAGAGCCTGGCGCTCGTGCAGGGGCCGCCGGGCACCGGCAAGACCCGGCTGCTGGCGGCCGTCGCGACCGCGCTCTGCGCCAAGACCTGCCGGATCGCGCTGTGCGCGTTCACCAACCGCGCGGTCGACAACGCGCTGCTCGCGATCCGGCGGCTCGCGCCGGACCTGCCGATCTACAAGCTGAAGAGCTCCTCGTCGGACGGTCGCCAGCAGCTGTTGGCTGCCGGCGTGCAGCTCGTCGACGCGCGTCGCTCGCGCTTTCCGGAGCGCGGCTGCGTCGTCGCCGGGACCTGCTACCAGCTCGCCAAGCTGCACGAGCGCGAGCGCTTTCACTACACCGTGTTCGACGAGTCCGGGCAGCTGCCCATCCCGCACGCGCTGCCGGGCATGCTGCGCGCCGACCGGTGGCTGTTCTTCGGGGACCACCGCCAGCTGCCGCCGGTCGTCACCACGGCGGACGCCGACCGCGAGGCCGCGGCGTCGATCTTCGAGCACCTCCACGATCGCTACGGTTCGTCGCTGCTCGACACGACTTACCGCATGAACGAAGGCGTCTGCCGCGTCGTCAGCAAGACCTTCTACGACGGCCGGCTGCGCGCCGCCGACGGCGTCGCGGAGCGGGTGATGCCCTTCGTCGCGGGCGGCAAGCTCGACGAGGTGCTCGACCCCGCTGAGGCCGTGGTCTGGCTGCGGATCGACCACCGCCAGCCCGGGCAGCGGTCCACCGAGGAGGCCAACGCGGTCGCGGATCTGGTGGAGGATCTGCTGCGGCGACACGGCGTGCCGGCCGCGCAGGTCGCGGTCATCTCGCCGTTCCGCGCGCAGGTCCGCCTGATGCAGTCGGCGATCGACAAGCGACGGCTCCCGAGCGCGGACGAGCTCACCGTCGAGACCGTCGAGCGCATCCAGGGCCAGGAGCGCGAGGTCGTCGTCGTGTCCCTGGCCGCGGGTGACCCAGCCGAGTCCAAGCAGCGCGGTGCGTTCCACCTCGCCCTCAACCGCCTCAACGTCGCGCTCTCCCGCGCTCGGACCAAGGCCGTGCTGGTGGGGAGCGGGCACGCGTTCCGGGCGCTGCCTGCGGACGTCGAGGGCCTGCGGATGGCCTCGCGCGGCAGGGAACTGCGCGATCGCATGAGCTGCGTCGACCTGTCGCGGCTCTACGTCGCGTCGAGCGGCTCCTGATCTCCGGCGGACGGCCGGACCCGGCGGTCAGAGCGCGCCCAGCGCCAGGTAGGCGAGGTAGAGCGCGATCCCCAGCCCGACGCCGAGCGCGGCGCGCTTCAGCGCGTAGCGCAGCCGCGGGGCGCTCACAGCTCCTCCAGCAGCTGCTGGAACTCCTCTTCCGTGAGGATGCGCAGCCCCAGCTTCTCGGCCTTGGCGAGCTTGCTGCCTGCGTCCTCGCCGGCCACGACGTCCGTGACCTTCTTGCTGACGCCTGATGCGGCCTTGGCGCCGAGGGCTTCGACGCGCTCCTTGGCGTCGTCCCGCGACATCGAGCTCAGCCCCCCGGTGAACACGAACACCCTGCCGGCCAGGGGGCCGCCTTCGACGCGTTCGGCGTCCTGCGGGGCGACGCCCGCTGCGGCGAGGGCCGCCAGGGTCTGCTGGTTCTTCTCCAGCGCGAAGAACTCGAGCACGGCCTTGGCGACCTCGTCGCCGACGCCGTCGACCGCCAGCAGCTCGGCGTTGGTCGCTGCGCGCAGCCGGTCCAGGCTGCCGAAGTGGCCGGCGAGGTCCTTGGCGGTCGTCTCGCCGACGTGCCGGATGCCGACGCCGTTGAGAAAGCGCGCCAGCGGCGGCCGGCGCCGGGCGTCGATCTGCTTGAGCAGGTTCTGCGTGCTGCGCGTTCCCCAGCGGTCGAGCTCGAGCAGCTGCTCTTGCTTGCCGCGCAGCTCGAAGACGTCTTCGACCGAGCAGACCAGCTTCGCCGCCACCAGCTGCTCGACCTGCTTGGGGCCGAGTCCTTCGATGTCGAAGGCCCGCCGGCTGGCGAGGTGGACGACCCTGCCGACGAGCTGCGCGGCACAGTCGATGTTGACGCAGTAGAGGAACTTGCCCTCGGGCTGCAGCGGGTTGTCGCACACCGGGCAGCTGTCCGGCGGCGTCGCGGGCTGCGAGTCGGGGCCGCGCTCGTCTTCGAAGACCCGCACGACCTCGGGGATCACGTCGCCGGCGCGCTGGATCTCGACGGCGTCCCCCTCGCGCACGTCCCGCTCGGCGAGCAGCGCCCAGTTGTGCAGCGACGCGTTGCGCACGGTGACGCCGGCGAGGTCGGTCGGGTCGAGGTGGGCGACGGGCGTGACCGCCCCGGTGCGCCCGACCTGGGCCCCGATGCGTTCGACCCGGGAGCGGGCCAGGCGCGGCCGGAACTTGTAGGCCAGCGCCCAGCGCGGCGTGCGCGAGGTGCGTCCGAGCTGCTGCTGGAGCGCGAGGTCGTCCACCTTGGCCACCGCCCCGTCCATCTCGTACGGCAGCTCGTCCCTCCTCGCCTCGAGGTCGTCGTGATACGCGTGGAGCGCTGCGAGGTCCGCGGCGGCCGCCGCCGGCTCCGCGACCGTGAAACCCCAGGCGGCGAGCTGCCGACGCAGGTCCGTGTGCGTGGCGAAGTCGCAGCCCTCGACGTGGCCGACCGCGAAGGCCAGGAAGTCGAGCGGCCGACGCTTGACGATGCGCGGGTCGAGCAGCTTCAGGGTGCCGGCGACCGTGTTGCGCGCGTTGCGGAACGTACCCTCGCTGCTGGTCTCTTCCCGCTGCTGCAGGGACGCGAACCCGCGCTTGGACAGGATGACCTCGCCCCGGATCTCGATCCTCGCCGGAAACGGCCCGTCGCCGAGGAGGCGCGGCGGCAGGTTGCGGATCGTGCGCAGGTTGCGGGTCAGGTCCTCGCCGCTCGGGCCGTCGCCGCG
>CAZTQF010000030.1:0-11758 GCA_964615255.1 uncultured candidatus Brocadiaceae bacterium
CCGCGTCTGCACCAAGATCCTCGACCTCGGCAACTACGAGCCGGGCAAGTTCCTGGACAGCCTCTGAGTCCTGCCGCGGCCTAGCGCCGCCGGAAGCCGAGCACCAGCCCCGTCGCGCCGAGTCCGGCGGCGGGCAGGCTCCCGAGCACGAAGCCCTTGAAGCTCTCGACCTCGCGCTCGGCCCGCGCGACGAACGCCTCGAACAGGTCGTTGATCGCCTGCCAGTCGACCGTGACGAGGTCGGCCTGGGCGAGCGCGAACGTCATCACCAGCCAGAAGCCGACGGCGACAGCGGCGAGCTTGAGCACGGTGCGGACGAAGAGGCCGATGCAAAAACACGCGACGAAGCTGAAGCCGAGCCGGAAGACGCCTTTCGACGTCGGCTCGGCGACGAAGCTGTCGACGCCCGCCTCGTTCTCGCCGGTCCCCGCGACCGTTCCCTCTGAGACGAGGGTGGTGCCCAGCGCGCCGGGCGCGCCCGATACGGACGAGTGCGCAGGCGACTCGCCGCTCACCAGGGTCCAGACACCTCCACCGACGGCGGCGATTACGGCGACACCGAGCAGGCACCGCTCCCACGCCGGCGTCGCGACCCACCGGGTGCGGAGGCCGCTCCTGCGGGCCGTCGACCCAGCGCGCGCGCTGCCCGTCACCACTGCGCTCTTCATGGACGCGCCGACTATCGGCGGAGCGCGCTGCGAACGCCACTCCCCGTCAGCGAGCGCGGCGTCTGGGCGTAGTTTGCGCTTTCGGACGCGGTGGCCAGACACCAACATCCCGGCCATGCACAAGCTTCTCTCCGCGACTCTCGTCGCTGCGCTGTCCGCGGGCGTCTGCGCCCAGGACAAGGTCACGCTCACCAACGGGGACGTGCTGACCGGCGAACTCGTCTCGATGGCCGACGGCAAGGTCACCATCAAGTCCGCCGTGCTCGGGGAGGTCGTCGTCGCGATCGGCGACGTCACCGACCTCGTCACCGCGGCTCCGGTCGTCCTCCAGACGCAGGACGGCGCGCGCACACAGCGGCGCATCCTCGGCATCGAGGACCAGCGCTTTCGCCTCTCCGGGGAAGGCGACGCCGAGATCCCGGTGCCGAGCCTCGGGATGATCAACCCGCCGGAGAAGCAGGCGCCGAAGTGGACGGGCTCGCTCAAGCTCACGGCGCTCTACACGAGCGGCAACACGCGGCGGGAGTCGGGGGGGCTGCTGTTCGACGCCTCGCGCACGACGGAGTGGGACCGGATCACCCTCGACGGCATCTGGAACTACGGCACCGACGAGGACGTGAACCCGAGCAGCGGGACGTTCGGCCAGAAGACCCTGACCCAGCGCCGCGCCGGCGGCGGCGCGAAGTACGACTACTTCCTCAACAAGCGCTGGTATGCGCTCGGCACCGCCCGAGCCCTCGGCGACACGCTCGCAGACCTCGACCTGCGCCTCACGGTCGGCGCCGGTGCGGGCTACACGGTGATCGACGACGGCACCACGCTGCTGCTCACCGAGGCCGGCTTTTCGTACTACCGCGAGGACTACCGGACGCCGGGGCTCGCGACCGAAGAGACCGTCACGCTGCGCCTTGCCTACCGCCTCGAGCACCAGCTCAGCGAGGAGACCAAGCTCCTGCACCGGGTCGAGGCGTTCCCCTCCATCGAAGACGGCGACGACTTCTACCTGCAGGCGGTCACCGAGCTGTCGACGTCGCTCACGGACAGCATGGTCGCGTCGATCGCGCACACCCTCGACTACGACAACACGCCGGCGACGAACCGGAAGAGAGCTGACAACCGGGTGTTCCTCACCGTCGGCTGGAGCTTCTAGTAGTCGTAGGAGTAGCGGTCGCTGACCGCCGCGCCGCCGAAGCGGTTGCGGCGGCCGCGCATGCCGCCGAAGGTCGGCTGGAAGTCGACGCGGAAGGTCACCTCGTCGACGAACGGGTTGTAGGCCGCCGAGACGCCGAGGATCCAGTCGTGGTCGCGCCGCTGGATGCCGGCCGAGTAGCGCAGGAACTCGTCGCGCTCCAGGTCGCGCTGCGCCTGCGCGAACAGGTTCCAGCGGTCGAAGACCTGCGTGCGCGCGCCCAGGCCGAGTACGCCGTCGAAGCGGGCGTCCTCGCGGTACTCGACGACCCAGTCCATGCCTGCGACAGGGCCGAACGTCAGCTCGGTGTCGAGCGTCTGCATGCCCCGGTCCCAGTCGAGGTCGCCGTAGTGGGCGAGCGCGAAGTTCTCGAACGGCAGCCAGCTGACGTTCGGGCGCAGCAGCACGTCGTAGAAGAACAGCCCGAGCACCTCGCCGTTGTTGTCGCGAGCGCTGTTGGGCAGCACGTCCTGGGCGAGGTCGACGAACACGAAGTCCTGCGGCGCGCGCACGCCGTCGGTCTCGACCGTCTTCTGGAACAGGTTGCGCACCTCGACGCGGACCAGCTCGCGCTCCGTCAACAGGTCCGCGGTGTCGTAGCCGAGCTGGTAGAGGCGCGTTGGGTCGACGTCGTCGAACTGGAACAGCGACGTCGGCGCGTCGTCGACGCGGTAGCGATTGCGGTAGGTGATGCGCGGCGCGATCACGTGCCGCAGCGCGTCGGGCTCGCCGTCCTCGCCGAGCCAGCGCCAGGTCCTCGACAGCCGGGCGCCGACCTGCACGCCCGCCTCGAGCGCGACGCGGGCCTCGTCGCCCGACATGGGCGTGTGGTCATAGAACGTGCCGCGGCCGCTCACGTAGGGACGCACGCTCAGGCCTCCGAGGCCGAACGGCGCGGAGAGCTCGACCAGCTGATCGGCGCGCAGCGTCCGGTCGCTGACCCGCACGCCGGCGCGGTCGTCGTAGTCGCTCCGGCGCTGACCGACCTGGGTCTCGAGGTCGAGCACGATCGGGGTCTCCCACGGCGTCTCCGCGACCGGCTGCGCCAGCCACTGGTAGGTGGCGACCGGCAGCTCCTCGATGAACCGGTCCGAGAGGTAGCGGTCGTCTCGGTAGCTGAACTCACTGAGGTTGAAGCGCGTCCCGATCGTCAGCAGGTGGTTGCCGTCCGCGTGGTGCAGGTAAGCGCTCGTCTCGGGCAACTCGTCGCGCCGGTAGGGGTCGAGGAAGAACTCGCTGTAGACGCCAGGGTCGGACGCGTGGAAGGCCTGGAGGTCGACGTGGGTGCGCTCTCCGAGGTGCAGGCGGTTGAACGTGCGGACCACCGAGCGGTCTCCGGGCGCGAGCGGCGTGCCGTCCAGCTCGCTGAGGATCTCGCGGACGTTGGGGCCGTCGTCGTCGATGTAGAGCCCCTCGATGCGGCCTTCGTAGAGCCCCGGGACGGCGTAGGTCAGGCTCGGCTCGAGCAGCCCGCCACGCTCCTGGATCCAGCCGACGCCGAGCTCCCAGTCACCGCGGAACTCGCCGGCCGGCCTCCCGGTGAGCCAGCTGTGGAGCGCGCCGCCGGCGTCGTTCCACGGCAGGCCGAAGACGACCCCGAGCTGCGGGCCCAGGCGATTCGAGTAGGCGCCTGAGACGCTCTTGACCGGGAACTCACTCTGGCTGCCGGTGAAGACGCGCGCGTCGGGGATCGGCAGGACGTCGACGCCGCCGACCTGGACGGTCTGACCGCGCGCGACCACCTCGAACTCCCCGCGCCGCTCGATGATCTCGGCCTCGCCGACGTGCAGCGCCGCGTGCGGCGTCGCCGCCGTGCATGTGGTCAGCGTCAGGTCCTGGCCGACCCATCGCGGCCCCTGCTTGACCAGCCGTGGGCCGCGGACGACCAGCTCCTGATTGCGCGCGCCGGCGCTGGACCGGTAGCGGAGCTCGGCGTTCTCGACGACGACCCGATCGTCGATCGGCGAGATCCACATGCGATCGCACCGCAGCACCTCGACGCCGCGCTGGACCACGACGACTCCGCCTTCACAGTAGAGGTAGCGGAACAGGCGCAGCGCTTCGCCGTCTGCCGGCGCGTCCTGCTGCGGCTGGCCCAGGGCCTCGAGCGTTCGCTGGAGTCGGCCGCGGATGGCGTCAGGGCTCATTCGTCGCCGCGGCGCGGGGGACGGCAGCGAGCGCGTGGGCAGCCCCTGCGAGGTCCCGCGGTCGAGCGCGCCCTCGAAGGTCTCGAGGTCGTGCAGCACCACCAGGCTGTCGCCGCGGACGGTGAGCCCGAGCGCCTGGACCTCGAACTGGAAGCCTCCCTGCGCCTGGACCTCGTAGTAGTCGTCGAGCTTGCGCGAGCGGAAGGCGCCGTTCAGCAGCTTGTAGTCGGGGGCCTGGGCCTGCGCGCGGGCGTCGCCGACCAGCAGCGCTGCGGCGATCGCGGACACGAGCAGCGCGGGGCGCGTCACCGGCTCCCTGCCTCGGTCTCGTCGGCCGCGGGGGCCGCTTGACGCGCGCTGCTCGGCCCGGTGCTGATCTCCCAGGTGAGGTAGTTGATCGAGACGTCGCGCGCGCGCAGCTCGCGGCCGTCGGGTGTGGTCACCACCGCGGCGGCCGGGTCGCTGGCGACGCAGGTCTGGCGCAGCAGGTCGAGCTGCACGCGCTCGGCCTGCGCCTTCATCCGGGTCCAGTCGACGCGCACGTCCTGGCCCACGACCTCTGCGATCATCCCGCTCTCGGTTTGACGCAGCATCTGCAGCGCGCGCGCGTCGATCCGGAGCCCGTCGGGGTCGACCGAGCCGTCGGGCGACAGCCCCGCAGCCTCCACGGGCCCCGTGAACCGCACCGCGTCGGGTTCGACGTGGATGTCGCCGCGGCACACGGCGTTCATGTGCGAGAGCAGCCCGCTGGCGCCAGGCTCGCGCAGGGTCAAGGTCGGCGACAGCATCGTGGAGCGGTCCTCGAAGGCGCCCAGCGCGGACAGCTGGATCGTGCCCTCGTTGCGCACCCGCACGCGCGCGCCGCGCAGCTCGACGTCGCGGCCGTCGTGGGTCCGCCGCACCACCGCGGGAGACTGCGCGTCGGGGTCCCCGACAAACAGCGCGGCCGCGCCGCCCTGGCTGATCAGCAGCCTGTGACCGCTGCCTTCGACGTGCCCTTGCTGCTCGTCGTCGAGCTCGAACGCGCGCACCTCGTCGACGAGCATCCACGGTCGCGCGAGCGCGCGCGTGGCCAGCCCTGCGTGGGCGCCCCCGCCGCCGAAGTGGGCGGCCGCTGCCTCCGGCGTGACGGCGAACGGCAGCACGCGCAGCCGGTCCGCCGCGCACCGCACGGTGGCCGGCTCCCGCGAGCCCGCTTGGGGCACGACCGCGTAGATCTGCGCGGGCTGCGCGGCGTCGCCGCGTGCGTCGACGAGGGCGGAGCGTCCGCCCGCGTGATGGACGTCGATGCGCGGCCCGCGCACTTCGACCTGGTAGGAAGCCTCCGGGGCCTCGCCGCTGTCGGTGTCGCGATCGCGGCCGGCCAAGCTCCAGGTTCGCGTCAAGCGCGGCGTGCGCTCGACCTGGGCGATCTCGTTCCACGGCGGTTCGTCGGCGTCGGTAGGCAGCAGCTGGAGCGAGCGCGGTCCGATCTGTCGGAGGCGGGGTGCCCGCGCGACGAGCCGCTCTCCGTCCCTCACGAAGTCCGCGCGGACGGGGAGGCCGCCGACGTCGAGGGCCTCGAGCCGTTCGCCGTCGAGCGTCGCCGCGAGCTCTCGGACGGAGCGCAGCGTGGTCCCTTCGCGCCCGAACTGCGCGGCGATCTGGTCGAACGGCGCCAGCAGCGCCAGCGAGGTGCGCGCGCCTGCGCGGGTGACGTCGCACGTGCCGAGGCCCTCGACGTGGGCTTCGCCGTAGGACAGGTCGTAGCGGTGCTCCCGCCAGCGCGCGCTCGAGGCAGAACGCGCGGGACCCAGGCGCGCGTGCTCGGCGGTCGCCGTCACGGTCAGCACCACGCCGTCGCTGCCGGTCGCCAAGAGCGCCGGGCGCGACGCGCTGGCCGCCTGGGTCAGCTCGATCACACCCGCGCCCCGGATCACGGCCGAGCCGCTGTCCGCGCGCCGCGCGATCAGCAGCCCATCGCTCGCCTTCAGCGAGCGCGCCTCGCTCTCCAGCTCCGAGGGACCGGTGAAGGCCACCAGCTGCTGTTGTTCGAACGGGCGCGTCGTCCAGCGCGGGAAGCCGACCCCGCGGTGCAGCGCGCCGACCGCGTCGGCCGGGCGGATGAGGTGGATGCGCCGCTGCGACCGCCCGACGAGCGGCTGGCTGTCAGCAGCGCCGGCGCCGATCGCGGTCTGCTCGACGCGGGACGGACCGCCGTGAGCCGTCACCACGAAAGGGTCGCCGAACGGACCGGGGCGCACCGTGATCCTGGGCGTCGCGACGTGCAGCCCGGGCAGGTCGATCGTCGCAGGCGCGCCGATCAACCTTAGCCGCTGCCAGATGATCCGGCCGCGGTTGGTCCCGACCTCGACGCCTCGGACCGGCCGCTCACGGGAGCGGAGCAGCCAGCCGAGGAACCGGTCCCCGCGCGCGCGGGACGCCCCCCCCTCTGCCGGTTGGTCCGCGCCGCCGATCGCCAGCGCACCTCGCTCCAGGTCGAGCTCCACGTCCTCGTCGAGCGTGATCCTCGCGACGCCCGTGCTGAGGTCCTCGACGTAGTTCAGCCGCCCGGCGGCCCGCACCTCGAGCTCGTCGGCGTCGAGCCGCGGCTCGGACAAGATCGTCACGGACACCTGCTGCAGGCTGCTCTGCCGGCTCCGGGGCAGTCGGGTGCGGGCGCCGCGGCCCGTCAACGTCGCCGCCCGCTCGCCTTCGAGCCGCAGCTCGACCGGCTGGTCGGCAGGAGTCGTCAGCTGGATCTCGTCCTCGCCGACGTTGACCTTCGCGTCGCCGAGCTGCAGCCGCATGCCCTCGAGCCTGCTCCCCGGTTCGCCGGTGACCACGGTGTCGCGCAGGTCGACGGCCTTCTGCTCCTCGATGCGCGGCTGGCCGTTCGCGTCCCGCCCGAGCTCCAAGAACGCGCGGCTCGCGACCACCGTCGCCGCGTGCCGGTCGTCGTCGAACAGCTCCAGCCGCACGTCGGTCAGCTGCTGCAGGCCGTCGCCGATCGGGCGGCTGTCCTCGGCGCGCAGGATGTAGACCGTCTCCTTGCGGGTCGCGCCGCCGCCGAGGTCGACCTCGCGCCGGCGCGGGTAGACCAGCTTGCCCGACTGCGAGACCGTCGTCTGGATCTTGCCGTTGTCGACGCGCACGCCGGGCTGCGCTTCCTGGGGGCGCTCGCGCTCGCGCGCCTTGCGCTGCGCGGTGTCGGCGCGCACGGCGTCGTCGTCGCCGATGGCGAACTTGAGCGCCACCAGCCCGACCGCGAGCAGCGCGACGAACGCCAGCAGCCGCTTCACGGGCGGCCGTCCTTGTCGACGACCTGCTGCCACACGCCGCGGGCCTTGAGCAGCTCCTCGATCACATCGCGGACCGCGCCGAAGCCTCCCGAGCGCCGGCTCACGAACTGCGCGACCTGCAGCACCTCGGGTCGCGCTTCGGGCACGGTGGCCGCGAACCCGACGCGACGCAGGACCGGCAGGTCCAGCAGGTCGTCGCCCACATAGGCGACCTGCGCCGGGTCGAGCTGCTGTCGCTCCAGCAACTCCCCGAACGCGGCGGCCTTGTCGACCCTGCCGAGGATCACGTCGTGCACCCCGAGCTCCTCGGCGCGGCGCTGCACGATGTCGCCGCCGCGTCCCGACAGGAACCCCGAGCGACCCCCCTGGCGGTGCCAGTAGACGATCCCTGCCGCGTCGTGCACGTGGAACGACTTGTACTCGCGGCCCTCGAAGTCGAAGTGCACCCGCCCGTCGGTGAGCACGCCGTCGACGTCGAGGAGCAGGAAGCGGACCTCGCGCAGGACGTCGTCGGCCGGGCGCGCGCGGCCCGGCTCGCGGAGTTCGCCCGTCATCCGATCTTGAGGTTGAGCAGGTCCTGGACGTCGAGCAGGCCGACCAGGCACCCCTGCTCGTCGACGACCGGCAGCTGGTCGATCGCGAACTGGTGGAGCAGGGCCAGGGCCTCCAGCGCGAAGGTCTCCGCCGAGATCGACCGCGGCTTCGGCGTCATGGCGGCGTCGATGCCCAGCTCGCGCGGGTTGGAGAGGCCGTCCTCGATGAGTCGTCGGAGGTCCCCGTCGGTGAAGAATCCGACCAGCTCGCCGGCGCGGTTGACGACGCTGGTCGCGCCAGGTCGTCCGGGCGTGCGCGTCATCACCTCGATCGCGGCGAGCACCGTCGCGTCGTCTTGCACGCAAGGGTTGCGGTCGCCGGTCCGCATCAGCTCGCCCACCCTCATCAGCTTGCGGCCGAGGTCGCCGCCCGGGTGGAAGCGCGCGAAGTCCTCTGGGCCGAAGTCCCGACCCTCCTGCACGACGAGCGCCAGCGCGTCGCCCAGCGCCAGCATGGCGGTGGTCGACGCGCTCGGCGCGAGGCCGTGCGGCCCGGGCTCGGCGATCTGCCCCAGCTCCAGCACGACGTCGCTGTGGCGGCCGAGCGTCGAGTCCTTCGCCTGCGTGATCGCGACCAGCGCGGCGCCGCAGGCCTTGACGTGCGGCAGCATGACCAAGAGCTCCTCGGTCTCGCCCGACTTGGAGAACGCGAGCAGCAGGTCGCCCGCTTCGACCCGGCCGAGGTCGCCGTGGATCGCCTCGGCGGGGTGCAGGAAGATCGACGGCGTCCCCGTCGATGCGAGCGTCGCCGACGTCTTCTGGGCGATGAAGCCGGCCTTGCCCATGCCGGTCGTGACGACGCGGCCCCGCAGCCCGAGGACCATGTCCAGCGCGCGCAGAAACGGCTCTCCGAGGCCGTCCGCCACCTGGCGGACCGCAGCAGCCTCGCACTCGACGATCTGCCGCGCGCGTTCGATCCGGGGGTCCATCGGGACGGAGAGCCTATCAGGTGACCGGCGGTGACGCCGCTGCGGAAGTGGCGCCGGCCTCAGGCGACAGGCCGCGCCGCCGCGCGTCGCCAGGCCTCGGCCAGGTCGGCGGCGGTCGCGCGCTCGTAGGCGGCCTCGTCGACGTAGCAGAACCGACCCCAGAACTCGGCCGCGCCCAGCGCGCTCTCGAAGTGAGGTGCCGGTGTCTGCATCGCCCGCGGCACGATCCAGGCGGCGTCGCGCGTCGCCACGACGTTCCAGGTCGGCGTCAATCGCGCGTCGGCGAGCCTCGTCAGCGCGTCGGCGCAGCCGCCGACGGGCCCGCGAAGCCCGAGCACGCAGGCGTCCAGGTCCTTCGCCACGAGGCTGCAGCCCCGCGGCAGGTCGATCGGAGCTGCGCGGAGCGGGCGTTCGGGGAGCTGCTCCAGCAGCGGCAGGCGCTCGCCCAGGAGGTGCGCGTGTGCGCGCGGGATGGTCGCGGCGGCGCCGATGTTGTTGAGCAGGGCGGTCCCGTCGCTGCGCTGCACCCAGTCCAGCGCTGCTTCCCAGAACACGAGGTCCGGCTCTCGCGCCGGCCGCGCCATCCAGAGGATCCGCTGGTCGATGCCGAACGGGAACTTGTTCGGCGTCAGGGCGAGCGTCTCGCTGCGCCAGTAGCTCTCCGCTTCGAGGATGCGCGAAGCAGGGCTGGGCGCGAACGCCGGCGGCCGTTCGCGGTCGTGGCCGGCGCGTTCGCGACGCGCCGGCAGCCAGACCAGCTCCGCCGTGCCGCCGTGCAGCGGCAGCGTCCGCGCGCGCCGCGGGGCGTAGGGCACCAGGTCGTCCGGCAGCGTGAGCGGCAGCGCGATCATCGGAGCAGCGGATGTACCGCCGCGCGCGTTCGGTCTCAACCGGCCACCGCGCCGCCGATTTGCCCCTGCCCTGCAGCGCCGCTAGGGTGACGCGACCTGCAGCCGGCCCCGCGGCGACCTACGCCCTCCGACCTGAACCTTGCGCATCGTCTTCTTCGGTACTGGTGACTTCGCGATCCCGTCGCTGCGGGCGCTCAAGGAGAGCGGCCTGTCGCCCGAGCTCGTCGTCACCAAGCCGGACGCGCCGCGCGGTCGGGGCCGCAAGATCTACGACGCCGAGGTGAAGCTCGCGGCCCAGGATCTGGAGCTGCCCTTCGCGCAGCCCGCGGACCCCCACGCGCCGGAGTTCCTCGAGCAGGTCCGGTCGCTCCGCTGTGACGTCGGCGTCGTGATCAGCTACGGCGTCATCCTCAAGCCCGAGCTGCTCGGGATGCCTGCGCAGGGGATGATCAACGCGCACGCCTCGCTGCTGCCGCTCTACCGCGGGGCGGCGCCGATCCAGCGCTGTCTGCGCGACGGACACGCGCGGACCGGCGTGACGGTCATGAAGATCACCGACGAGCTCGACGCCGGCGACGTGATCCTGACTGCCGAGACCGAGATCGGCGCGACCGAGAACGCCGGCCAGCTGCGCGCGCGGCTCGCCGAGCTCTCGGGCACTGCGCTCGTGGACGCGCTCCGCCGGCTCAAAGACGGCTCGGCGACGTTCACGCCGCAGGACCACGCCAAGGCCAGCTACGCGCCCAAGGTCGAGAAAGAGCACGGCGTCATCGACTGGAACCTCCCCGCGGTCGAGGTGGACCTGCTGGTGCGCGCCATGACGCCCAAGCCCGGCGCCCAGACCCGGCTGGGCAACAAGCGCTTCATCGTCATCGAGGGCACCGTGGAGCAGGACCTCTACGGGATGGGCATCCCGGGCGCGCTGCAGTCGTCCGGCGAAGAGGGCATCCGGGTCTGCACCGGCAAGGACCTCTACCGGATCACGCGGATCAAGCCCGACAACGGCCGCAACATGACCGCCGGCGAGTTCGTGCGCGGCCACTCGATCGCGCCCGACGCGCGGTTCGGCTGAGGCCGGTGGCCGCGAGCGCCCGGGGCGTGGCGTTGCGCGCGCTCGTGTCCCTGTACAAGGGCCGCGGCCAGCGGGTCCGCGCCGAGCTCGAGGGCCGCGGCCTGGAGCCCCGCGACCTCGCGTTCGCCTACGAGCTCTCGCACGGCGTGCTCCGCCGCGAGCGCCTGCTCGACCACGTCCTGGCCGCCGTCGCCCACCGCGGGCTGCCGAAGAGCGCGTCGTTGCTCGCCGTGCTCCGCCTGGGCGTCTACCAGCTGCTGTTCCTGCCGGGCATGCCGCCGCACGCCGCCGTGCACGAGACGGTCGCGCTGTTGCGCGCCAACCGCGGCTTCGCCAACGCGGTGCTGCGTCGGATCGCGGCCATGGTCCAGGACCGCGCCGCGGACGACGGCCGGCCGCGAGACGAGCTGTCGCTACCCGAAGGGCGCGCGCTCGAGCTCCCGGCGTCGCTGCCGGACGACGAAGGCGAGCGGTTGGCGATCGTGCATTCGCTCCCTTCCTGGCTCGCGCGTCGCTTCGCGGAGCAGCACGGCCTCGAAGGGCTCCGCCAGATCGCCGCCGCTGCCAGCGCCACGCCCGGCGTCTACCTGCGCGCCGTCGCGCCCGCGGACCGGCTGGTCGCATCGCTCGCCGCGGCCGGCGTCCAGGTCGCGGCGACCGACGATCCGAGGCTGCTGCGCTGGACCGGCGGCGGGTCGCCGTTCGCTGCGGAGTCGTTCCGCGACGGCGGCTTCGTCGCGCAGGACCCCACGGCGTACGCAGCGGCGGCGGCGGTGCCCTGCGGGCCTGGCGACGTCGTCATCGACCTGTGCGCGGCGCCCGGGACCAAGACGACGCTGCTCGCGGAGATGGTCGGGGACAGCGGCAGGGTCTTCGCCTTCGACCCGGACGAGCGCCGTCGGCAGCGCGTCGCCGAGAACGTCGCGCGGCTCCGGCTCGACGGCGTGGTCGAGGTCGTCGCCGACGCCGCGGCGCTCGCGCCTGCGGACTGCGTGCTCGCAGACGTGCCCTGCTCCAACAGCGGGGTG